>JAUZQM010000139.1 GCA_030950985.1 Mariprofundaceae bacterium
GAATCCAGAATATTGCCTATTGGCAGTAGAGTGCGCATTATTTCGTTCATGGGTAGCTTCTTTTGTTTGGTTATTTTTTTTGAAAAAAATCATGCTATGGCAAAGAGGCTACCCTATCAATTTTTGGCGAAGGTATTGATCTGCACAAGTCGTTAGTTTGAAAGCTTCCTTACCATACGACACACAAGACTTTCCTCACTGATGTTACGCATGCCGTCATACCGTGGTCTTTTAATCGGATTTGGAGTGACGTTGCTATGTGTTCATCACTCTGGAAGTGCGGCTTTAGCCGCGCCAAATAAAGTATCAGGGCTCGGCTAAAGCCGCGCTCCCAAAGCATGATGAATTGAGATCCTACGCATAAGATGGCGATTCTTTTTCATCAACGTGCGTAACATCAGTTTCCTCATTTAAAAAAGCAGCAAGCATTGTGGTAAGCTCGAAAATATAGCCATGATATTCGATTTATCCAAGGCTTTATTGCATTGAAAAACCTTGTTTTATCAGGGTTAAAACATCGTGATATTCTTGACTTTCAAAAGGTCAAACCTATCGTGGCATTTGATTTTACAGCTGGTAAACCTACAGCTAATTTTACACATAACGAGCTAAATCATGAAATTAACGGGTGCAGAAATCTTTGTGGAATGTCTTCATCGTGAGGGTGTGAGAACTATTTTTGGCTATCCCGGTGGTGCTGTACTGCCCATTTATGATGCCATTTTTAAACAAGATTATTTCAAACATATTTTGGTTCGACACGAACAAGCAGCCTTACATGCCGCCAATGCTTATTCCCGTGTTTCAGGTCGATGCGGAGTGGCTTTAGTGACCTCTGGGCCAGGTGCAACCAATGCGGTCACTGGTTTAGCTGATTCTTATGCCGATTCCATTCCAACGGTTTGTTTTTCAGGGCAAGTCCCCACAGCTTTGATTGGTAGCGATGCCTTTCAAGAAGCTGATATTATTGGCATTACCCGTTCAGCCACCAAACATAATTTTCTTGTGAAACATGTCGAAGATTTAGCCCTCATTATTCGTCAAGCCTTTCATATTGCGACCACAGGTCGCCCCGGCCCTGTATTGATTGATATTCCCAAAGATATCGGCAATGAAATTTGTAAATTTGAGTGGCCAGAAGAAGTCAATATACGCTCCTACCAACCCGTGACTGAAGGACATCATGGCCAAGTTCGAAAAGCAGTCACAGCCATCTTGAAAGCCAAACGCCCTATGATTTATTCGGGTGGCGGTATTATGGCATCCCAAGGCTCATCAGAGCTGCTCACTGAATTTAGTCATCGCTTAGATGCCCCTGTTACCAACACCTTGATGGGCTTGGGTGGTATTTCTTATGAAGATGCTCATTTTGTCGGCATGTTGGGCATGCACGGAACCTATGAAGCCAATATGGCTGTATCACATTGTGATGTATTGATTGCCATTGGTTCACGTTTTGATGATCGGGTAACGGGTCGTTTGGATGCCTTTGCACCCGATGCGAAAATTATCCATGTTGATATTGATCCCGCATCTATTTCTAAAAATGTACGGGCGCATATCCCCATTGTTGGTGATGTTGGTGTGGTGTTAAAACAGTTATTGTCTGAATTGGATCACCAAGGCAAAACTATGAATGCTGAGGCTTTAAAACTTTGGTGGGAACAAATTGATGAGTGGCGTGCCAAAGATAGCCTAGCTTATATCCAAGATGAGAGTGCGGCGATTAAACCTCAAAATGTCATTTGTAAGGTCCATGAAATCACCCACGGCAATGCCATTGTTGCCACGGATGTCGGACAACATCAAATGTGGGCAGCACAATATTATGGCTTTAAAAAACCCCATCGTTGGCTCACGTCAGGTGGTTTAGGCACGATGGGTTATGGTTTACCTGCTGCGGTTGGTGCTGCGGTGGCTTTTCCTGAAGAAACAGTGGTCTTATTTACAGGTGATGCGTCGATTCAAATGTGTACACAAGAATTGGCAACCGCTTTTCAATACAAACAAAAAATTGTCGTGATTCTTTTGAACAATGCGTACATGGGCATGGTGCGTCAGTGGCAAGAAATGTTTCATGGCTCTCGTTATTCCAACTCTTATTTTGATTCATTGCCTGATTTTGCCAAATTAGCCGAAGCTTATGGTGGTATTGGTATTCGCATTGATACGGTGGCGGAGTTGGATGCGGGTTTAGAAGAAGCATTTGCTGGACATGATCGTTTTGTGTTTGTCGATATTGCGATTGCACGAGATGAAAATGTATTCCCAATGGTGCCTGCGGGCGCAGCATTGAATGAGATGGTGTTGTCATGAGACATACAATTACAATATTAGTTGAGAATGAATTTGGTGTATTAACACGCGTTGCAGGTTTATTTTCTGCACGAGGTTACAACATTGAAAGCCTAAATGTTGCCCCGACATTAGATGAAACCGTCAGTCGCATGACCTTGGTCACACGCGGTGATGAACGCATCATCGAGCAAATCAAAAAGCAGCTTAATAAACTGATTCCTGTGATTAAAACGGAAGATATTTCACATCAAGTCCATTTAGAACGTGAGATATTGTTGGTAAAAGTTCAATCCGACGCAGGTGTTGTTGATTTATTGCATCAATTTGATGGCAAAATGATTGATGAAGATTCAGGGCAATACATGATTGTTGAAGTCACAGGACACATTGACACCTTGCAAGATTTCTTAAATAAAATGACACCTTTTGGTGTGATTGAAAGCACGCGTACAGGTCCTGTCGGTATGAGTCGTGGACTGACAGGCTTTGTTGTTGAGTGAAACTCAAGTAGAACAAAAACTTTCTTCTGAAGAAATCGCAACATGGATGAAGCGAGCCAGTTACGCTTCAGCAAGTGTGGCGGGGCTATTAATTATCAGTAAATTGATGGCATGGCTTTGGATTGACTCGGTCAGTCTTTTGGCAACATTGTTGGATTCATGTCTGGATGCTGTGGCATCGTTGATTACCTTATTTGCTGTGCGTCATGCTTTAGAACCTGCTGATTCCGATCATCGTTTTGGTCATGGCAAAGCAGAATCCTTGGCAGCCTTGGCTCAATCCATGTTTATGACGGGTTCAGCATTATTTTTAATGCTTGCAGCTTTTTCTCGTTTCTTTCATCCCGAACCTTTGCAATATGTGACGATTGGTTTAGTGGTAATGGTCTTTTCCATCCTTTCAACCTTGGCTTTATTAAGCTTTCAACACATGGTGATTCGTAAAACATCTTCTGTCGCCATCCAAGCTGATGCCATGCATTATAAAACTGATTTATATATGAATATCAGCGTCATATTAGCTTTACTATTGGCATATTATGGTTGGTCTGGTTTTGATGTTTTATTTGCCTTGGGTATTGGCGTGTTTATTTTATACAGTGCTTGGGAAATTATTCAATTAGCCTTGAAAGATTTAATGGATCAAGAACTTTCCGATGATGAACGTGAAAACATTCGTCACATTATTATCAAACATCCTAAAGCGTTAGGTGTCCATGATTTGCGTACCCGTAAATCAGGTACAACTTTATTTATTCAATTGCATTTAGAATTGAACGATGATTTACCTTTAATTGAGGCACATGCTATTTCCGATGAAGTGGAAGCCGCACTGTTGGAAGTCTACCCATGTGCTGAAATCATTATTCATGAAGATCCAGTTAGCTCAATCAATCATCATTTGTTAGCATCATAGTGAGCAAAAATTTATCTCTCTGAAAGTGCCGCTTTAGCTGTACGAAATCAAACATAAGGTCATATCAGTAATGTGTACGCAGCGTGATAATTATCACATATTTCTATATTTAGCATAGTATCCTGCACTCGCTAAATAAAAGGAGCTCTCATGATGGATATCAACATGGCATGGTTAGAAGAAAATCTTTTTCATAGAACTTTATCTTCAGATGATAAACATATTTTAAAAGACTTAATTGAAAGTAAAAGTTATAACAAAGGCGATATGATTCTTGAAGAAGATCAAGAACCTGAGGGTCTTTTTATTTTAGAACATGGGCAAGTAGCTTTAGAGCATCAAAAAAATGGACAGCACGTCCGCATTGCAAAACTTGAAGAAGGATCACAATTTGGTGATATGTCTTTGTTTGATGATGAAAAAACCAGTGTTAGCATCAAAGCTCTTGAAGCCTGCACCCTGTATTTATTTTCACAAAAATCGATGACATATATGATGGAATATCGTCAAAGTCTTAGCAATGATATTATGCTCAACACCATTCGTAGTCTGGCACAAGCGATTCGCCAAATGAATGATGCTCAAGCTTATACCAGTCAATATCTTCAAGGCCGCAAATAAGCCAACAACAATCTGTAATAATTCTTTGGTTTTTCCGACCTAATCGCTAAACAACATGCATCGCGATAAAACCTTCGGAGAAATCATGAAATACGTCTTATTTACAGCCTCATTATTGTTTGCATTACCGCTTCAAGCAGCAGAAAATATTTCGGCAGTCGGTTCAACCACGGTATTGCCCGTCATCTCTCAAGCAGCAGCTGTCTTTCATACCGCTCACCCTGATGTGAATATTTTAGTCTCGGGTGGCGGTTCTGGTGTGGGGGTGGCTGCCATGATTCAAGGCACAGCCCAATTGGGTATGGCATCCCGAGACATATCCCCCGAAGAAAACGTTAAATTAAAGGGTAAAATTGAAAATATTGTCATTGCTTCCGATGCTGTGGCAGTTGTGGTATCAAAAGCAGTGTATTTAAGTGGTGTCCACGCTTTATCACTGACACACATTGCAGATATTTACCTAGGTAAGATTCGTAACTGGAAAGAGCTTGGTGGTGCAGATAGCCGTATTTTGGTGATTGATAAAGAAGCTTCGCGCGGAACACGTCATGTGTTTGCCAAAGCTGTGTTGGGTAGCGCACATGCTCGTGCCGCTGGTGCTTCCATTATTTCAGGCTCTAACAATGAAGAACAATCTATTATTTCACGCAGTAACAATGCCATTGGCATGCTTTCCAATGCTTGGTTGAATGATCAAGTGCGTGGTGTGGATGTGATTGTCGATGGCAAAGCCATTGCCCCAACCATTGAACATGTGCGTGATGGCAGTTATCCGATTGCACGCGGTTTACACGTCTTATTGCCAAAAAATGCTTCAAAAAACACCCATGATTTTGTGCACTTCTTACTTTCTCATGATGGGCAAGCTATTGTGAAAAAAGTAGGCTATTTACCCGTTCGTTAAGATGGCATGGCACCATTTTTTGCATCCCTTAAAATTATTCATTTTTTTAGGCTGTTTCATTGCAGCGTTAAGTATATTCATACTGTTAGGTTTTCTCATTCAAAGCTCGCTACCTTTTTGGCAAGCCTTTGGTATCACCAGCTTATGGGGCAAAGAATGGTATCCTTATGAATCCTTGTATGGTTTTTTACCCGCGATTGTAGGGACGATTTGGGCATTAATCATTGCCATGTTGATTGCTGTACCTTGCGGTGTCTCTGCTGCCATTGTAAGCAGCGAAATGCTTTCACCTGCTTGGAGAAATATGGCACGTATCGGCATGGAAGTGTTGGCTGGCATACCTTCCGTGGTTTATGGATTGATTGGTTTGTGGGTTTTATTGCCTTTTTTACAACACAGTTTGGATTTATTAACAGGGCATAACTTGTTGGCTGCTGGCATCATTTTATCATTGATGATTTTACCGACCATCATGGTCATGTCCCAAGATGCTTTGCAAGCAGTCAGCGCTGAACAACGTGAATCCGCCATGAACCTTGGTTTGAATGAAAATCAATGTTTATACCGTGTCTTATTACCACAAGCATGGTCTGGCATTCGCTCTGGCATGTTACTAGCATTGGGGCGTGCTTTGGGAGAAACGATGGCAGTCATGTTGGTGGTCGGTTCGATGGATCGTTTACCCCAACCTTTTTACAATATTTTAGAACCTGCTCAAACACTCACCTCTCGGATTGGTAGAGAAATGGGTGAAGCTGCCTTTGGTTCACTGCATTTTTCTGCGCTGATGGGCTGTGCTCTCATCCTAGCAATCATCGCTATGGCTTTGAGTTTATTCGCCTATCAAAAGCAAACGACATCATGAAATTGCTATTGATTTTATTGGCAATACCAGCCTTTATGTTTCCACTGGCATGTCTTATTTATATTTTATGGCAGGCATGGGGAAGTTTGGACTTATCCTTACTGACAGGTGCTAAACATGCTTCAAGTATGATACAAGCAGGACAAAGTTTATTACCACAAATCAGCGGCTCATTGCTTTTGATGGGCATTGCATGTGCCTTGGCGATGCCTATTGCGATGGCATTGGCATTGTTTCATTCGCTTTATGCAAGCAAATATCAGCAACATGGCTTGATGATGATGTTACAATTATTCCAAGGGATTCCTCCCATTGTCTATGGCTTGTGCGGTTTGGTGGTCTTGGTTCACTTATTGCATTGGGGGATTTCATTGGCAGCAGGTGGGGTGATTTTAGCGGTGATTATTTTACCGTTATTAAGTAGCAACATCATTCATGCTTTGGAGCGTATTCCTTTAGAACAAACAGAAGCTGCCAAGTCCTTAGGCTTATCCTCCATGCAAGTGATTCGACGTGTATGGTTGCCTTCCGCATGGTCAGGCATATTAACGGGTCTATTATTATCAATGGCTCGCGCACTCTCTGAAACAGCCCCTATTTTATTCACTGCCACCGTATTTTCAGGCGTGACATGGCCCGATTCCATATGGAATCCTGTCACCAGTTTACAAACCCATATTTTTTACTTGGCACAAGAAGGCTCCGATGCTCATGCCGTGGGTATTGCTTGGGCATCTGCGAGTATTCTTTTGGCACTTATTTTATGTTTTAGTTTGTTGGCGTGGACGTTAAGGGCTGCGGAAATAAATAATTATTCCAGTTATGTGAAGGATAAGAGTTCGGATTCAAGGCGCAGTATTTGGCGCATAAGCAAGCCCTGAAAGGGCGCGATAGGTCTCATACTTTCAATAGTGACTGATGCTGCAACGCAGAAGGCGAGCTTTTAGACCAACAGAATGGGATGATTATTTATTTCTGCAGCCCTAAGGCATTATGAGGAGAACATATGAAACAAGCAGAACATGCCTTGATGAATCAAATGAACATTGGCGATTCTAATATGCAACACAAGCTTGCAGCTCAATCACCCTACCTTCGATGTGAACAACTGACGCTCACTTTATCAAACCAACACATCCTCAAAGGTGTGAGTTTTTGTCTACCGAACACAGGTATCACCAGTCTTATTGGACCATCGGGAGCAGGAAAAAGCTCATTATTACGTTGTATCACGGGCTTAAATCAAACGTGGCAAGGCAAGATTGTGGTTCAAGGTCAAGATGTTCGGCACTGGCAAGGTGGTGTCGATGCATTAAGGCAACAAGTGGGGCTTATCGCTCAAAAACCATCGGTGTTTCCTGTCTCTATTGCAGATAATGTGACGTTCGGTTTATCTCGAAAAGAACGTCAACACCATCCACACGCAATCATTCAAGATTGTTTAGAAAAAGCGGCTTTATGGGATGAAGTGCAACATCGTTTGAATGACCCAGCCCGAAGTTTATCACTGGGTCAGCAACAACGGCTATGCCTTGCACGCGCTTTGGCATTAAAGCCTTCCATGTTATTGCTTGATGAACCGACAGCCTCGTTGGATCCACGCTCGAAACAATTGATTGAAGCTTCCTTGCAACAATTGGCAACATCCATGCCTATGTTATGTGTGACCCATGATTTAGAGCAAAGCCAACGCCTACAAGGGCAAGTCATTTTTATGTGTGATGGAAAAATCATTGAAGCAGGAACGTGTCAGGATATTTTTAAACACCCTGAACGCATTGAAACACGTGAGTTTTTACGTTGGTCAGTCTGTGATTGTGATACAGTCGTTCAAGCATAAAATACGTCATACTCGAGTTCTTTTAATCGGATTTCGGGGATGAACGTTACTGTGTGTTCATGACTCTGGAAGTGGGGGGGTGGGCCAGCACAAAGAAGGAGAAAGGGGCGACGGAAACACCCAAACCCAAAAATCACCAAAATAAATAAAGAAAAAAAAAAAAAAT
>JAUZQM010000014.1 GCA_030950985.1 Mariprofundaceae bacterium
TGGTTGTTCTCTTGGTTCGTTGCGGGCGTCTTCCCCCCGGCGCTTTTCTGTGGCGCGGCGCCCCCCCCCCCCCACTTCCAAAGCACTCCGAATTTAGAACCTAAGCATACAACGTGCGTAACATTAATTCATTAGGAGAGAAATTATGAATATAGATGATTTTATAAGCATGGACGATTGTGATAAAACTCTTGAGATTTGCTTATCTTTTGTAAAAGAAGATGAATTTTTATTGGAATATGTTCCAAAGAAATTGAGAAATTGAGAACTTTAGAGCTTTGTACTATCGCAGTAGAAGAAAATGGGTATGCCTTAGAGTATGTTCCAAAAAAACTAAAAAGTATGGAACTCTGTCTACTTGCTATTGAAACTTCAGATAAGGCTGGTGTTTTAAGATATATTCCTAAAAAATTAATAAATCTTGAACTGTGTCGCATGTCAATATCGAGCACTAGTGGCTATTTTTTAAAAGATGTTCCTAAAAGATTCAGGACTATTGAAATTTGTACTATCGCAGTAAAAAATAATCCCCTTGCATTAGAATTTGTTCCAGAATCAATACTTCTTAGTGTTGCTAGCACAGTTATAGAAGAATTACATTTCTCTGCTTCCTTTTTAAAACCGGATAGTCAGTAAAATCAATGAAATGGGTTACAGAGAACTCTATTTTTTGACCTTCTTGGAAAAGGAAGTTCTCCAGCTTGCTCTAAAATCCATGTAAAAAAATTAGGGTCAGACTTTCATTACTTGATAAAATATTCACTCAGAACATTTATAAATATCAAGTTATGAAAGTCTAACCCTGACCCTAATTTTTTAAAGACCCTCGACACAAACTCTCTAGGGTGACGACGAGCATAATAATGAAGTTTTGGAGTGTTCTTACTTGAATGATAATCGATTTTCTGAATTTGAAAAGATGGTGTCAGGTCAGAACTATCAAGCACTGGATACCGAATTGCGCCAACTTCGAGCCTGCGCACGGCTTGCCTGTGCCAAATTCAATCAACACCCAAGTCAAGGCAATATGAAGCATATCAAACGTTTATTTGCAGCATGTGGCAGTGCGGTATTGGAATCGGGGTTTCAATGTGATTATGGTGTCAATATTCATGTCGGCGAACATTTTTACGCCAACTTTCATTGTGTTTTACTTGATGCTGCGCCCATTCATATCGGTCATCACGTGTTACTCGGCCCTCAAGTGCATATTTATACGGTGAATCACCCCAAAGATGCAGAGCAACGGCGAAAGGGCATCTGTTTTGCCAAGCCTGTGCATATTGATGATGACGTTTGGATTGGTGGGGGTGCGAAAATTTTCCCGGGTGTACATATCGGAAAAGAAGCCATTATTGCCGCCAATGCTGTGGTGAGACATGATATTCCAGCTCATACAAGCTATTATGGATTGGATTGAGCGATACTCAATCACTCACACCGCCACAAAACTTCATACCGCCTCTGTATATTTTTCTGAAAAGATTCAGGTATCCCTGCCCAATCAAAAACTTGGATTAAAATAGGAATTGTTGATTCTTCTAAAGCCTCTTTAAAAGCAAAAAACTCACTGTGATTTAATGGGTTTAGCCCTTTAGTCCGCAACACCACATCGAGGTCGCTAGTATCATGAGCATCACCATTCACGCGGCTACCATACGCCCAAATTTCCAACGGTGTATGCAGAGTGCGTGAAGCAATAGCTAATAATTGTTGTTTATCTTTCTCTCTTAGAATCATATTATTTTTTATTAATGGCTTGCACTAAATCATCTGCATCCACAATAAATTGGGGCATCAAAGGTAAGGTTTTTTCTGCCAAACCCAAACCATAATCATGCGCTGTAGAATTACGATTATCTCGATAAACTAGCCACCGTTCGACTGTCTCAAGACTCAATAAATCATGATGTCCTGCGTATCTAAAAACATCTTTAAAATTAAGCCTAGCGACAGCTTTTGAAGAATGAAAATAAGGTTTTAGTCGCTTTCTTAATAAACTCCCTGATTGCTCAAGTATAATTTCAAACTCTTTAATGGTAGCCGAACGGTATAAATCATACTCCAAACTTTCTGCATCAACTTTTTGCAATAAATGAAAGGCTTTATCCAATGTTTGAATACAACGTTCAAGAAATGCTGTGTCGATGGTAAAGGCGGCATCGGTATTTTCCCTAAGCTTGTCCGCCGATTTCTTCTTTATCATGCTATCTCCGTTGATTTCATTTCCTAACTGATGTTACACATACCATCATCCCTGATTTTTTAATCGAATTTCGAGGATGAACGTTGCTGTGTGTTCATGACTCTGGGAGTGCGGCCGAATAAAGTATCAAGGCGCGGCTAAAGCCGCACTTCCTAACCATAGAATGACGTTTCTTTTTCATCAAGATGCGTAACATCAGTTCCTAAATCCAAATCTTTCCATTGTGTAAAAAGTTCACTCAATTCACTGAACATTTCCAACGTGAGGCAATTTGTAACTAATCAATAGAGTCAATAATAAAACTGTAAAACCCAATACAATCATGACTGATGTCGCTTCAATACCGCTACTGACACTCCACGTATAAAGCAACGTCACCGTCAGCATCGCCGCATTTTCAAAAAATTGTTGCACTGCCACAGCATGACCACTGCCCACAGAATCATGACCAATTTCTTGTAGAATCGCATTGATGGGTACAACAAAAATACCACCACAAATACCTGCAATCAGTAATAAACTACGTGCCAACCAAAGTTCATCCACAAACACAAAGCAAACAATGGTGATACCCAAACCATAAGCTGCCCAACGGGCGCGCCGAACATGCGTCAAGGGAATCAAATGTGGCGCAAGTAAAGCACCGATGGCAATACCAATGGCAATAAATACGGTTAACAATGAAATATCACTGCTGGTATGTAACAATAAAACGACGGGAGCCCAAGCAATGATGAGCAAGCGTAAGACCACAGCGGCAGCCCAGAAAAGGCTTACCCCCAAAGTTGCAAAGCGTGCTTGAGGTGTGGTAAATAATTGTTGAATGCTGTTGAAGAAACTTTGCCAAATACGACGTTTATGTGTTGTTTTGGGATGTACTGGAGGTAAATCCTGCATCCACTTCGCCACAATTGCGGAAATCAGGTACAAGAAAAATACGCCAATCAATGCCCCTGTAATCGAATAATCTGCTACGGCTGCTCCCAAAATCATGCCTAATAAAATAGCGATAATGGTGCTTCCTTCCACCCAAGCATTGGCTTTCATCAGTCCTTGATGGGTTTCTAAAAGTTCAGGTAAAATACCATATTTTGCAGGGCTATACATGGCAGCACCCACCCCCACAATCGCATAAGAAATCAACGGATGAATACCGCATACCATCATACCCGCACCAAAGGCTTTGATGATATTGGCAAGCATCAATATCGTCGGTTTAGAATAAGCATCCGCAGCTTCACCAACCCACGGTGCTAACACAACAAAGGCGACCAAGAAACAGCCTTGTAATGCCGATACATACCAATCACCTTGCAATGCACCTTGTAAGACCATCGCTACAGCCACAAACAAAATAGCATTATCAGCAAGTGCCGTTAAAAACTGTGCAATGAGCAGTTTGCCCAGTTCAGGTGTGTATGTTGTTTGATGCTTGCTCATGTGTCTGCAAGCATGCTTGTGAGCAACGCTTGCGCTGCCGTGTAATCAACTTTTCCACTGCCCAATAAGGGAATATTAGCTACGCTGACACATTGACGTGGCACTTGTAATTCATGAATCCCATTGGCTTGAGCATAATGAAGTAAGGTTTTACGATTCATTTCTGGCAATGTGGACATCAAAACCAATTGCTCACCTTTGCGGGCATCGTTCATCGCTAATGCCACATGCATGCCTTCTGACCAGCAATGTCTGGCCATTTCCTCCACAGCGGTTAAAGAAACCATTTCCCCTGCGACTTTGGCAAAGCGTTTCATACGTCCTTGAATATGCAAAAAACCATCATCATCAATATGAACAATATCACCTGTATCATACCAACCATCATGGGGTGGCTCTAACTTTCCTTGGGCATCATGAAGCAAATAACCCATCATGATATTGGCTCCTTTCACCCATAAACGACCACCTTTCTCAATGCCTTGAATCGGCTCTAAACGATGTTGGATACCCGGTAATAACATGCCCACTGTTCCTGCTTTATAGTGCATGGGCGTATTGACAGATAAGACAGGGCTGGTTTCTGTTGCACCATAACCTTCAAGGATGCGTAAACCAAATTTTTTCATCCATAAATCACGGGTTTCATCTTGTAATTTTTCAGCCCCTGCGACCACATAACGCATATTATAAAAATCATAGGGGTCGGCATGTTTGGCATACGCGGCAAGAAAGACATTGGTGCCAAATAGAACGGTGGCATTGATGTCATAAGCAATTTCAGGAATGACACGGTAATGTAAAGGTGAGGTATATAAGAAAATTCGCATCCCTGATAATAACGGTAATAAAACGCCACCTGTCATGCCAAATGAATGAAAAACAGGCAATGTGCTTAAACATACATCGCGTTCGGTCATGGCAAGTCGAGTGCTTATTTGGGCGACATTTGCCAATAGATTTTCATGGGATAATAACACGCCTTTAGGCACACCTTCTGATCCTGACGTGAATAAAATCAATGCAGGGTCTGTACTTGTGACACCCTGAATCCTACATTTTAGAGCATAACTTGGAAAACTTGCTGCAAACCATGCGGTGATGCTTTGTTTGATGGTGATGGACGCTTTGACATCTTCCAAATAAATAATCTTGGCATGTTGGGATAAGGCTGAGGCTAATTTTTCTAAACCAGCTTGTTCGATAAAACGTCGTGCCGTCACAATCGTTTCAATGTTGGCGGTTTCCAGTGAGCCCACAACCGCTGCTTCTCCCATCGTGTAATTCAACATCGCTGGAATACGTCCACGTGATTGCAAGCCGAGTAGCGTGAGAATACAAGCTGATGTATTGGGCAAAAGGATGCCAATATGCTCCTGTTCTTGGGTACTTTTTTGTAAGACATCGCCCAATAAGAAACTACGGAATATGACGTGATGATAACTTAATGGTTTGCGTTCAATATCTTCCAAGACAACGGCATCACGACCATGTATTTGTTTTGCTTCAAGCAGTGAATCCCAGATGCGACGTTTATAAGGTGTCGTTTCAAAAACCATATCGGTCATGATTTGGGCAAGTTTCTTACCTGCTTTGATGCGGCGTTGACGACCTTTCATGTCTTCGGGAAAATCAAAATGATGTGGTGGTAAAATACTCATCTTAATGTGTGGAAACCAACGCATATGAAATTTTCCTCGCATGTGAGAAAAGGGCGTGTATTGCGCTCCATCAATGCGAATAGGTAAAATATCTGCATCCGCTTTATCTGCGACCATGCCTGGGCCTGCATAGATTTTCATCAGTGCGCCTGTGGCTGTGATACGACCTTCGGGGAAAATAACTACTTTATTCCCTTGTTTGACATGCCGAATTAAACTTTTCATCGCCATAGGATCGTTATGGTCGACAGCAAACAAACGTATCCAAGATTTAACTGGGCGCATCCATACTTTATGATAATAACTGCTATGGATGGCGTAGCCAACGTCATCGGGTAAGAAAACCGATAATAAAACGGCATCCAAAAAAGAGGTGTGATTGGCAACAATTAAGGTGCGTGGATTGACGTTCTGAAAATGTTCCAAGCCGCTGACTTCAACATGATATAATTTTTTTAATAGCCAACGAAGTAAGCCTATCAATAAATATTTCATGATTCATCTCCTAAAAAGCGATGCAGTAAAACATCTGCAAGAAGCTTGACACCTTCTTTGCCTTCGCGTTCAATTTTTCCACAACTGACCAAGTGGCAAAGCCCTTCCACACCAGCCCATAAGGTGAGTGCTTCCAAATGTACCCAAGCTTGGGTTTGATTTGGATGTAGTTGTGATAGTTCTATTTCAATCAGATGAAATAAGTGTTGCCGTTGTGCTAAATAATTGGCGTTATCATCCTTATGATTGCTCTGAAAATCTTGCATGACAAGTTGCCAACGCTGTGGATGGCTCAAAACGTAATCAATATATGCCATACTCATCCATCGAATATGCTCGCGGACATGAGATGTATTGTTTTGTAAATAATGCTGCACAGATATTTCAAGTGCTTGAAGCGTTTCAATATTGATGGCTAAAAAGATGCTCTGAAGATTATCAAAATAACGGTACAAAGAGCCTACAGCACAAGGAATCTTCGAGGCAATTTTTCTAGCTGACACCGCTTTCAAACCTTCGGATTCAATCAAATCAATGGTGGTGGTTAAAATACGTTGACGTTGTGAGGACATTTAAATGCTCCATGACTACAAAATATGAACAGTGTTCATTACATGCGGCAAGTAAAATGAACACCGTTCATTTTGTCAAGAAGAAAAGTATGGAAAAAGAATCCTTGCCCTGTTCTTTATAGATGACGCTGTAATCAACTGATGTTACGCATACCATTATCCTGTGGTCTTTTCATTGAATTTAGGGGATCAACGTTGATGT
This sequence comes from Mariprofundaceae bacterium, assembly GCA_030950985.1. Classification (GTDB taxonomy): domain Bacteria; phylum Pseudomonadota; class Zetaproteobacteria; order Mariprofundales; family Mariprofundaceae. The sequence continues at coordinate 6,577 of JAUZQM010000014.1, forward strand.
GTGTTCATCACTCTGGAAGTGCGTCGAATGGCATCAGGATATTGATCAGGATGGCGCCGTTGAATCTCCTCGAACAAGGTGACGGCTTTAAGTCCAGGCTGATTTTCCAGAAGTGGGAGTATTTCTGTTTCCCAAACTTCTGCCAGTAGATCCTTTCGCGTACGGTGACGACGAGGCTTACGGTGATTTGGGCCACCCGTGCCGCTTTCAATCCTGCGCCCTGAGCGCTCCGAGATACCACTGCGGGTGCTGACCCGCTCCTGACTATCTCCTTCGTTGCGTGATGACATGTACAGTGACCCCTGTTGCTGGTTGATCCACCTGCCTGGCATATGACATTATGAAATCGTGTATTGATGCTGAATGGGACGTCTATAGAAATGGCAATACGACGTTTTACTAATCGGTAAAAATGCGACCACCCCAGCTATCCTCCGAAAAGGAAGAGCTCCATGAGCTCTTATTACTGGGGTGGAACCTTTTTATTGTTAGCAGCGCAAGAATCAATGGGGTCACTTTTCGACGCTGACCGGGGTCAAAATTCGATGCTGAATGACAACTGCTGACGGCAGAATCGGACGTTCAGAAAGGGTAAGATTAGTATCCACTCTTTTGGCGGATTTTCAACCTGACCTCTATCCTTCTATCACAGCATGGATAAAATATCTGATACCTTACAGGTCACACTATTGTCACATGATGTCGCCATCATACTTGCTTGTATAATGTAACTCCGTAGACTTTGATACTAGTTTTAAAGATTATAAGCTTACAGTCACTTATCGGTTAGATTTCACTTGTTGAAGGAAAAGGGCATATTGGAAAATGAATATACTACATATCTCAGATATGCACTTTGGGCCTCGTCACTGGCTTGGAAAAAGTGAATTATTGTTGGAAAAATTAAATAGCTATGCGGCCGATATTGTGATTAACACAGGTGATAATACGACAGATTCTCTCGAAAATGAATTTGAAGCCGCAGGAGCTTTTTTAAAATCAATTGATTGCCAACACGTCGTTTCAATTCCCGGAAATCATGACAAACGAAATATGCGCAGTGCTAACTATTTCCGTCAATATATCGATGATATAGAAGTCATTCGCCCATTAAATCGTGAAAATTGTAGAAAGAAAAAAATCTTTCTTGATGAAAATGCCAATGGCATAAAGGAACATTTCACTGACATCAATTTTCTTAAAAATATCACCATCAATGGGCAGTCCGTTCTGGTAGTATGCCTCGACTCCAACTCACTTTATAAAGACAAGGGTTTTGTAGAGAAGGAAATATTAAGATCACTTTCTCATGCCATTAATAAAGAAAGTTATGACAGAATAATCCTGCTAAATCATCACTCTATCCTGGATACTGATTCAGACCCTCTTTTCAATTCAAACATCGTTATCGAGTTCGTAAGAACAATACCTTCGCCAAAAATTGATAGGGTAGCCTCTTTGCCATAGCATGATTTTTTTCAAAAAAAATAACCA
>JAUZQM010000015.1 GCA_030950985.1 Mariprofundaceae bacterium
AATCCACCTTTATGAAAATTATGGGTGGTGATTTAGAGCCAACAGCAGGACATGTCTCCATTGATATGCATGAACGTCTGGGGAAACTTCGTCAAGATCATTTCGCTTTTGAAGATTGCACGGTATTGGATACCGTCATGATGGGTTACGAGAAGCTTTGGAAGATCAAAGAAGAACGTGACATTATTTACGCCAAGTCTGAAATGACCGAAGAAGAAGGCATGCGTGCAGGTGAATTGGAAGGTGATTTTGCCGAGATGGATGGTTACAGCGCAGATTCCAATGCTGGCGATTTATTGTTGCAAATGGGCATTCCTGTGGAAGATCATTTCAAGCTGATGGGCACGTTGGCACCGGGTTGGAAAGTGCGTGTATTGCTTGCTCAGGCTTTGTTTGGCAATCCTGAAATTATCATGTTGGATGAGCCGACCAATAACTTGGATATCAATGCGATTCGTTGGTTAGAAGAGATTATTAAAGCACAAAACAGCACCGTGATTATCATTTCTCATGATCGACATTTCTTGAATAGTGTGTGTACACACATGGCGGATTTGGATTATGGTGAATTGCGCCTTTATCCCGGTAATTATGATGATTACATGGAAGCATCGACCTTAGTACGCGAACAACTCTTGAAAAATAATGAAAAGAAAAGTGAAGAAATTGCAGAGTTGCAAGCCTTTGTAAGACGTTTCTCAGCCAATGCATCCAAATCGACCCAAGCGCAATCTCGTGCTAAGAAAATTGATAAAATTAAATTGGATGAAGTGAAAGTGTCGAGTCGTATAAGTCCATTTATGCGCTTTAATCCTGGTAAGAAATTGTATCGTATTGCCTTGGAATTACAGTCATTAGGTAAAGGTTTTGATGGTGTAAATCTATTCAACGGTTTTGATTTGATGTTGCCTGTGGGTGAACGTTTGGCTGTTTTGGGTGCAAATGGTATTGGTAAAAGTACCTTGATGGGGTGTTTAGCAGGCACGTTAACGCCTGATGATGGTATCGTAAAATGGTCAGAAAATGCCAAGTTGGGTTATTATGCCCAAGATCATTCCTCTGATTTTGAAGAAGATATGACGGTGTTTGACTGGATGTCACAATGGAAAAAACCAGAAGAAGGTGAACAGGAAGTTCGTGGTTATTTAGGGCGCATGCTGTTTACACAACATGATATGAAAAAATCAGTGACCAAATTATCGGGTGGTGAAAAAGGACGCATGTTGTTTGGTAAAATGATGATGCAAAGTCCCAATGTTTTGGTATTGGATGAACCGACCAACCACATGGATATGGAATTTATTGAATCATTGAACTCAGCGTTGGAAAAATATGAAGGAACATTGATTTTTGTGAGTCATGATCGGAAATTTGTGTCTTCTTTGGCAACACGCATTGTTGAATTAACTGCCGATGGTATTGTGGATTTCCATGGTACTTATGAAGAATATCTAAAAAGTCAGGGTGTTGATTAAATTTAAGATAAGCATCGCTTGTGAGAAGAATAGTGTCTCACAAGCGATGCGATTTATGATGTGAAAATATACGTGAGTGAAGGATCGCCTTTTGACCGTTTATAATCATCATATTCATGGCTTCACCATTAGTTTTAAAACAAAGCCAAGCAATGAACCTTCACGCTCGCTTACCTCTTCCGATCTCTAAAGACAATGCTTCTACATACGTCCCAAGAAATACCCTTAGTAAACGTAGATGGTGGCATGGCATGTATGATTTTTCCATTGAATTAGCCCAATAAGAAAGTATGAGAAACCTAAATGGTTACATTCAAACTAGCTCTTTAGAAAATCGAGAACACGATCCAAACCACCCACATTGATAGCAACATCGGCTTCTTTTTGCACGGTGGGTTTGGCATGAAACGCAATGCCTAAAGCCGCTTCATGCAGCATGGGTAAATCATTCGCACCATCACCAATGGCGACCGTTTGTTCCATAGCGATACCATGTTTTTCAGCCTGACGAATCAGCGATACACGTTTACATGCAGCATCGACAATATGACCCAATAGTTTACCTGTGAGTTTCCCATCTTGAATATCCAAGGTGTTTGATGCCGTAAAATCTAGATTTAAGCGTTGTTGGAAGCGTTGCGTGAAATAGGTAAAACCACCTGAAACCAAACCAACTTTCCAACCATGAGCTTGCACGGTTTGAATCAGTGTTTCAGCTCCATCGGTTAATTTGATGCGCTCTTGATATACTTCTTCCAATACATTGGCATCCAGACCTGCTAATAATTTTACGCGCTCAATCAATGAACATGAGAAGTCTAATTCTCCCCGCATTGCTCGTTCTGTGATGGCAGATATGTCGGATTTAATGCCTAAAAAATCAGCGATTTCATCAATACATTCACATTGAATAAGCGTTGAATCCATATCCATAAATAACAAGCCCGGTTTTGATAATGTAGGAGTAAGTATTGATTTCATGGTTCGGCACTCTTTCGTAGCAGAATGTGAAAGGCAATCATTTAGCCTATCGTTATAAGCTTGTCGGACTTTGATGCATGCATAAACAACAAACAGTGCTTAAATTTCATGAATCAAAGTCCGACCATGCCTTTCAATATGACAATAATCAGGTAATCACAGTGGGTTTATCCATATCTGTTAAATCGCCAAGTTTGGATATGTCATGAGCTGCTGCAATCAAATCTGCCAAAGCATCTTGGGCATCCATGCCTTGTTTTTCAACATCACCTTCAAATGATTCCAAATATAAACGAATGGTTGCACCTTGTGTGCCTGTGCCTGACAAACGAAAAATAATGCGTGATCCATCTTCAAACAACACACGAACACCTTGATTTTGACTCACACTTTGGTCAATCGGGTCGGTGTATGAAAAATCATCACATGATTGAACTTGGCGATTTGCCAATGTCGAAGCAGTCAGTGTTTCAAATTGATCACGCACATTTTGCAATACTTGTTCGGCAGCATCTGTCGCAACACCTTCATAATCATGGCGCGAATAATAATTTCGACCAAATTTTTGCCAATGTTCCGTCACAATACTTTCGACGGATTGTTTGCGTACTGCCAAAATATTTAACCAAAATAATACAGCCCAAAGTCCATCTTTTTCACGCACATGATTGGAGCCTGTACCAAATGATTCCTCACCGCATAAGGTCACTTTATCGGCATCCATCAAGTTGCCAAAAAATTTCCAACCCGTCGGTGTTTCATAGCAATCCAAGCCCAAGGATTGAGCAACACGATCAGCCGCACCACTGGTCGGCATGGAACGTGCAATGCCTGAAATGCCTGATTGATAGGCAGGAATACAATGTGCATTGGCAGCTAAAAGAGCCAAAGAATCACTGGGTGTGACAAAGAAATGCTTGCCTAGAATCATGTTGCGATCGCCATCACCATCGGATGCCGCACCAAAATCAGGCGCATCATCACCATACATGATAGCTACCAAATCTTTGGCATAGGTAAGGTTAGGATCGGGATGTCCACCACCAAAATCGCTCAAGGGCGTAGCATTCATCACACTATCGCCAGATGCACCCAACATATCTTGTAAAATAACTTTGGCATAAGGCCCAGTCACCGCGTGCATCGCATCAAAACACATACGAAAATCGGATGCTAAGAGTTGACGAATGGCATCAAAATCAAACAAAGATTCCATCAAATCGGCATAATCAGCCACAGAATCAATCACTTCTATGCGCATATCACCGATCGAACTTGTTCCAATGTCTGTTAAATCCACATTATGAGAAGAAGTCATTGTTTTATAGCTTTGAATAGTTTGGGTGCATTCATAAATCGCATCAGTGATTTTTTCAGGTGCAGGGCCACCATTACCAATGTTGTATTTGATGCCAAAATCTTCATCAGGACCTGCTGGATTGTGGCTGGCAGAAAGAATGAGACCACCAAAGGCTTTGTATTTCCGAATGATACATGAGGCAGCAGGCGTGGATAAAATACCATCTTTTCCGACCAATACTCGTGCAAAACCATTCGCGGATGCCATATTAAGAATGATTTGAATGGCTTGATCATTGAAAAAACGACCATCACCACCGACGACCAGCGTTTTCCCTTGAAAATCACCGATGCTATCAAATACAGATTGTACAAAATTTTCTAAATAAGGTGTTTGCTGAAAAACTTTGACCTTTTTACGCAATCCTGATGTACCTGGTTTTTGACCTTCACATGGCTTTGTATTCACAGTAATCATGAAATAATGACCTCCCTAGGGTTTTGTTTCGAGTCGAGATGATACACATAAACCATGACAGAACATTATTCACTGATGTTACGCATACCATCATCCTGTGATTTTTTAATCGAATTTCGGGGATGAACGTTGCTGTGTGTTCATGATTCTGGAAGTGTGGCTTTAGCCGCACCGAATGAAGTATCAGGGCGTGGCGAAAGCCACACTTTCTAAGCATGGAATGACGTTTCTTTTTCATCAATATGCGTAACATCAGTTATTCATGATATGTGTGGATGTGATACGTCAGATAACACTAAAGCTTGTATGACATATAACAGTGTTTAGGCTTGCATTATATTTTTTTACTATTGGAGTCTATTTATGTCTGTATCAGTTAAAAAACAAATGTTAAAAACATTCCTCGCACTATGTTTATCCAGTATATCTACCTCACCAGCTTGGGCAGGTGATTCATTTTTAGCCAAACCTACAGCGGCAGAACGTGAAGCAGCTGTGCATGGTCATGAAGATGGGTTATTGGCGTGGCCAGGTATCACAGGTGAATGGGGTGGTGCAAGGGATAGCATGGAAGAACATGGTGTGAGCATTGAAGCTGTGTATACAGGGGAATTCGCACGAAATTTCGATGTCAATGCTGTTACAGGAAATGGTCAGAAAAAAACAATTTATCACACCAATACTGATATCACACTCACCATTGATACTGAAAAATTGGGTTTATGGTCAGGCGGCACATTATTTATTTATGGCTTAGGTAACACAGGCGGATCGCCTTCAGCCTATACGGGTGATTTACAAGGTTATTCCAACATCGAAGCACCCCATAATTGGCTATTGTATGAAGCTTGGTATGAACAACAGTTTGGTGATGTCGCATCTTTATTGATGGGTCTTCATGATATGAATTCAGAATTTTATACCAGTGATTATGCGTCTTTATTCTTGCAAAGTTCTTTTGGTATTGGTCCTACTGTCTCTGGAAATATAACAGCACCTTCTATTTTTCCTAAAGCAGGACTTGCAGCACGTTTGAAAGTCACGCCTACAGAAAATATGTATATTCAAGCCGCTATCTATGATGGTAATCCTGCCACACGAGGCTTTAAAGCAGGTGAAGGCAAAATGTATATTGCTGAATCAGGCATGAGTTCAGATACGGGAACGTATAAAGTGGGTTATTGGCAACATACGGCGGCAGTCACGTTCGGTGCCAATAATTTCGCCAATGATCACGGTGTTTATGGTGTGATTGATCAGCAAATTGCCTCATTGGATGGTGATGCTTCTATCGGTTGGTTCTTGCAATATGGTTATGCACCTAAAGATCGCAATAAGATTTTTAACTATGTCGGATCAGGTTTGCATTTTCATGGTTTGATTCCAAGCCGTGGTGAAGATGATTTAGGGATTGCTATCGCACGAGCGAATACTCATATCAACCTAACGGCTGCGAATGTTGCGGAAACAACCACGGAATTGACCTATCGTTTGGTCGCAACACCTTGGTTTGCCGTGCAACCTTCTTTTCAAATGATTCAGAAACCCGGTGGTGATGCGACTGCGCCAACGGTGAAAGAAGGCTTGCTTCGTTTCGAAATTTCGCTATAACATCAGTCAACGATTGAATATTAAAAGGAGTATAAATAATGAAGAATATTTTAATAGGTTGTGCCATACTGATGAGCTGTGCGGTTGCCAATATGGGTTTGGCAGTGGCAGGTGCGCAATCTACACATGTACATGTTGCCGTATTTTTTAAATTACCTGGTCAAGAATCTTTTCAATGGCCCAATGAAATAAAAAATGAGAATATTATTTCTGCTTTGGATGGAAAAGCTGATTTTTTAGTGTTGACACAAACAGTTGGTATCAAGGATGGTGATGTACTCAATATACAAAATGATGTATTGCGTGAAAATAAAGCTTTGGGCTTTGAAGATTTGGGTATTGATTGTCAATTAAGTGTCAATACAACTGGTGCTGCTTGGAAAGTCGGTGGGAAATGTGATATTTTCCTTCCTCACTTGCATGGTGGTGAAAAAGTATTGGGTATCATCAAGCTCCATGAGATTGATAGTGAAAAAGTATGGCATTATGTGTGGGATGATCCGAAAACAGGCATTGTTCTATATTTCTTTAAAGAAAAAGGGGCTGTACTGGGCGACTAAGCAAGGCTAGTGACTTGCTTGTTGTGAATATTAAAAAGGCACGAAGCGAAAGCTTCGTGCCTTTTTGGATTTAGAAATCCCTGAAATAGATAAGAAGGCACTGGGCTTGAGTCATTCTAAATAGGATAAAAATAGGGTCATAAAAATAGGGTCAGGCTTTCATAACTTGATAAAATTATTACTCTCAACTTTCAAAAAAACCTTTTGTTAAAAATAGGGTCAGGCTTTCATAACTTGATAAAATTATTACTCTCAACTTTCAAAAAAACCTTTTGTTATTGTAAAAATAGGGTCAGGCTTTCATAACTTGATAAAATTATTACTCTCAACTTTCAAAAAAACCTTTTGTTATTGTAAAACACTTCCACTTGCTTGCCTACACACAAACCATAGTCTTCTCATTCATGAATATTCGATGTGACCATAAGAAAAAAACATGCCTGTAAAAGACATTTTTATTTGTCATGGGCAAAACTGCCACGATGTGGGTGGCAAGATATTATCAGAGTCACTTCAACAACACTGCATTAAACACACGATCATTTCCTGTCAAAGCCTTTGCAGCTATGCTCCAACAGCCAAAATTGGCAACGTTGCCATACTCAAAGCGAGCCTTGAGAAACTGTTAGCCGATATAGCCAAAACATGACCGTATTACCCATCCTATATTCCTTTCGCCGCTGCCCTTATGCCATGCGCGCACGTATGGCTATCGCTTACAGTGGTGTGCACGTTGAATTACGGGAAGTGGTGTTAAAAAACAAACCGAGCGAACTCATTGCAGCCTCGCCCAAAGCGACTGTACCTGTGCTGATATTACCTGATGGTCGTGTATTGGATGAAAGTCGTGATATTATGCAATGGGCATTGGCTCAGAATGACCCCGATGGGTGGTTAAACCATCAAAACAACACACTCATCAATATGAACGACGGTGACTTTAAAGTTGCCCTAGATCACTACAAATATGCCGAACGTTTTCCCGAACAAAGCCAAGCTCACTATTGCTCACAAGGCGAAGTATTTTTACACCATCTAGAAGCATCACTCAATAAACATCAATTCATCGAAAGTCATCAAATATCGATGACTGATATCGCTATTTTTCCATTTATTCGACAGTTCGCTCACGTTGATATGGCTTGGTTTGAAGCTTCTTCTTACGTTCAATTACAAGGTTGGCTACACGATCATTTGCAAAGTAATCTATTCTTATCGGTGATGAAAAAATATCCAGCATGGCAGCCAAGCCAAAGCCCTCGTGTCTGGCTTTCATAATTTTGAGATGACAACTGATATTCCGCACTTTGATGGAAAAACACGTCATCCCTGAAATCTTTTATCGGGAATGAACGTTGTGGTGTCTTCATGACTCTGGGGGTGGGGGGGGGGGGGGCGCCCCGCAGAGAGAAGGGGGGGGGGAAAACACCCCCGAC
>JAUZQM010000016.1 GCA_030950985.1 Mariprofundaceae bacterium
CCAGCCTTGTCTTTTACGTTATAGGTCAGTGTATATGTACCGACGACTGCGGTGTTGACCGAACCTGTCATCGTTGCAACCAAGCCTACATCCACATTATCGGTGACTTTTGAACCTGCATCGACATACACAGAACCCACTGTAAGCGTATATAGATTGACACCCAATAATGCTATCATGGGTGCAGTTTTATCAACACCTACGGGAGGATTTCTAGTACCATTATTGCTGCCACCACACGATGCCAGCAAACTACACATGATCATTATAAATAGTCTTAACATTTTATACTTCACCCTTTCCTAAACCTAAATCTAACGATTCAGTATGGATCATTATTTTAAAAAATATTATTCCCAATATTTTTTGTCGGGAATCTCTGGATATGTCGAATTTTTTCGACATATTTTGTGGGGAACTAATCACTATTAACTCACTTTTCAATGGACAAATAGGCTCTTATGTGCCTTAAACATCATCAAGACATGTTTCTCCTATATGCTTATGGAAGAACATGACTTTGGTTTAGATGCTATCAAATTTTGACCATTCGAGCCAAGTTGTAAGGCATCACTTTTTCCATTATTTACTGACGAAAATTTTCAATAGCGCTTAGGGCATTATATCCGAAGTTATACCAGAATTTCACGCAGAACATCAATAATTTAATCTTCGAATGGTTGTTGCATGTAGCATAGTAAATATCAGGCTCTTCTAAAACTCAAGTCGGAAAGTAAAATTAATTGACTTAACTATCATTGTTACCCACTTAAATTTCAAAAGAGAAATTTTTTTTCGTCAACGTGGATTTATAGAAAGATGTTTGCCAAATAAAATCAGAATCTTCTAGAACTTTGATCATACGGTCAATCAATACCAACAAAACAATAAAAAAGCCTGAAAACACTAGGCTTACAGGCTCAACTTGGTCTTACTGAATATCTAAGGGCTGTGGAAATAAATAATTGTTCCAGTTATGTGAAGGATAAGAGTTCGGATTCAAGGCGAAGTATTTGGCGCATAAGCAAGCCCTGAAAAGGGCGCGATAGACCTAATACTTTCAATAGTGACTGATGCTCCAACGCAGAAGGCGAGCTTTTAGACCAACAGAATGGGATGATTATTTATTTTCACAGTCCTAATATGGTGGGCTCACTAGGACTCGAACCTAGAACCAACCGGTTATGAGCCGGTTGCGCTAACCAATTGCGCCATGAGCCCTTCAAGAAAGCGCGCAGCATAAGTTTTTTCATGCTCCATGACAATGGTGTGTGTGTAGATTAAACTATCCGCCATGCATATCACTCATTTTTCTGAATTAAATCTTCCTGAAAGCCTACAACAATCGATTGATGATTTGGGTTATACCGAATTAACAGCCGTACAAAACATTGCCTTACCCTTGACCTTATCAGGTAAAGATGTGGCTGGGCAAGGTCGTACAGGAACAGGAAAAACAGCAACATTCTTAATCACTATTTTCAACCACTTACTGACTACGGAAGCCAAAAAAGGACGAACACTCAAACATCCTCGCGCTGTGATTATTGCACCGACTCGTGAATTGGTAATTCAGATTGGGCAAGATGCATTAAAGCTGGGAAAACATACGAATTTAAGGATTCATACGGTGTTTGGCGGTGTGGATTATGAAAAGCAACGCAAGGCATTCGATGAAGGTGTGGACATCTTGATTGGTACTCCAGGGCGTTTGATTGATTATCATAAAAAGCATTGTTACCAACTCAATCGCACGGAAATCATGGTGTTGGATGAAGCGGATCGAATGTTTGACTTGGGGTTTATCAAAGATATTCGTTTTATGTTGCGCCGTTTGCCCAAATATCATGAACGCCAAGCGTTGTTATTTTCAGCGACACTTTCCCATCGGGTGATGGAATTGGCGTATGAACACATGAATAACCCTGAAAAAATTCAAGCTGAAGAAGGCGATATAACCGCGTCAGGGATTACAGAATCGCTTTATCATACAGGCATGGAAGAAAAAATACCCCTGCTGATTCACCTATTACGAAAATATAATGTCTCACGCGGTATGATTTTTATCAATGAAAAACGTGATGGTGAAAAGGTTGCGCGGCAATTGGCACGTTATGGTTTTAAAGTCGGTATTTTATCAGGTGATGTCCGTCAAAAGAAACGCATGCGTATTTTAAGCGATTTTAGCGAAGGAAAATTACAACTTTTGGTGGCAACGGATGTCGCTAGTCGTGGTATTCATGTGGATCATGTTAGCCATGTTTTTAATTATGATTTGCCTGAAGACGCTGAAAATTATGTTCATCGCATCGGAAGAACCGCGCGTGCAGGAAGTACAGGTGTGGCGATTTCGTTTGCTTGCGAGCGTTTTTGTTTTGGGCTTCCTGATATTGAAGCGTATATTAAACATTCAATCCCAGTCGAGTATCTCGATGAAGATGTGTTGGATATCGGTGCTCCGACTGATCCTAAAGCCACGGCCGATGGCATGAAGCATGAAGACCGTGCTGCAAAATATGCAGAAAACAAAGATGACCACAAAAAACAGAATCGAAAACCGCGTCGTCGTCCTGCTAAAAAATCGTAACTGATTTTACACACACTGTTATTTCGTGACCTTTTAATCGAATTTCGGGGATAAGGTTGCTGTATATTCATCACTATGGAAGTGGGGGGGTTGTGGGGCGCGAAAAAAGAAAGAGGGGGGGGGGCAAACCCCCAAGCAA
>JAUZQM010000017.1 GCA_030950985.1 Mariprofundaceae bacterium
AGGAGTAAAGATGTTTAAGAATGAAATATTACTGATTACTGGCGGCACTGGTTCTTTTGGCAATGCCGTACTTCGTCGTTTCTTAAAAACGGATGTTAAAGAAATTCGTATTTTTTCTCGAGACGAGAAGAAACAAGATGATATGCGTAAGCAGTACAACAATCCAAAGCTTAAGTTTTATATTGGTGATGTTCGTGATGTAAACTCTATTATTGATGCGATGCGCGGAGTTGATTTTGTCTTCCATGCGGCAGCTTTAAAGCAAGTACCATCATGTGAATTCTATCCGATGCAAGCTGTACAAACCAATATTCTCGGTACTGAGAATGTGTTGAACTGTGCGATTAATGCAAAGGTTAAGAAGGTGATTGTTCTTAGTACTGATAAAGCCGTTTATCCCATCAATGCGATGGGTGTATCCAAAGCCATGATGGAAAAAGTAGCTGTGGCTAAATCGCGTAACTTGAATGAGAACGATACAATGATTGCGATTACACGCTATGGCAATGTGATGGCATCGCGCGGATCAGTGATTCCTCTTTTTATTGATCAGGTTCGTCAAGGTAAAGAAATTACCATCACAGATCCAGCAATGACACGTTTTATGATGACACTTGATCAAGCTGTAGAATTAGTCCTTTTTGCTTTCGAACATGGGCATAGTGGCGATATTTTTGTGCAGAAAGCACCAGCGGCATCGATTGGTTTATTGGCTAAATCTTTGACACGTTTATTAGGTAAACCTGAACATAAGATACGTATTATTGGTACACGACATGGTGAAAAGCTTTATGAGGCACTTTTGACAAGAGAAGAGATGGTGTCGGCTGAAGATATGGGTGAATATTATCGTATTCCTGCGGATACCAGAGATTTGAATTACTCTAAATATTTTGAAGTAGGTGAAGAAGTGGTCACACAAGCCAGTGAATATCACTCACACAATACAGAGCAGCTTAGTGAAGAAGAGCTCCGAAAACTTCTGACTGAGCTACGTGAAATTCAAGCTGATTTGAAAGAGTTTGGAGTCAATGTATGAAAAAGGTAATGACGATTGTTGGTACGCGGCCTGAAATCATCAAACTTAGTCGTGTCATTGCTGAGTTAGAAAAGTTTACTGAGCATGTTTTGGTCCATAGCGGCCAGAATTATGATTATGAGTTGAATGAAGTTTTTTTCAATGAAATGGGTATTAAAAAGCCTGATTATTTTCTTGATGCGGCTGGAGAAACACCAGCAGAAACCATTGCTAATGTGATTAAAAAATCCGATGAATTATTAGCAGAAGTAAAGCCAGATGCCGTCTTACTTTATGGAGATACGAATAGTTGCTTAGCGGTTATTTCTGCGAAGCGCAGGAAAGTGCCTGTTTTTCATATGGAAGCAGGGAATCGATGTTTTGATCAAAGAGTTCCAGAAGAAATTAATCGTAAGATTGTAGATCAGTTAAGTGATATCAATATGACATTAACTGAGCACGCAAGACGATACCTTGTAGCTGAAGGATTGCGTCCAGAAACTGTTATTAAAACAGGTTCATCAATGCGTGAGGTTTTGGATTTCCATGCGAATGACATCAAAGCCTCGAATGTGCTTGAACGACTGAAGTTAAAAGAAAAAGAGTTCTTTATTGTGAGTGCGCATCGAGAAGAGAATGTAGATTCAGAACAGAATTTTAATGACCTTTTAGATTCATTAAACAAAATTGCAGAGGTGTATGGTAAACGAGTCATTGTTTCAACACATCCTAGAACTAGAAAAAAATTAGAATCAATAGATGTAAAAGGGTTTAATCCACTTGTAGAATTTATGAAACCATTAGGTTTTTTTGATTACATTGCTTTACAAAAGGCTGCTTATTGCGCTATTTCGGATAGCGGTACAATTACCGAAGAAGCATCTATTTTGGGTTTTCCTGCGATTACCATTCGCCAAGCACATGAACGTCCCGAAGGTATGGATGAAGGTACATTGATTATGTCTGGGCTGAAAGCTGATGATATTCTAAGCGCCATTAATATTATCACGATGCAATGGTCAGAAAATGCCAATGTGGTTCATATGGTTGAAGACTATAAGACCGACAATGTATCTAAAAAAGTTGTACGTATTATTGTCAGTTATATTGATTATATAAATAGAACAGTTTGGAAGAAATATTAAGATGAAAAGTAAGGTAGTTGTTCTTGGTTCATTGGGTATGGCTGGTCATATCATGACTGGATATTTAAGGGATACGAATGCTTATCAAGTGGTGGGTGTTGCTAGGCAAGTAGGGGTTTTTGTTGATAAAGTTTTAGATGTGACTGACTTTAAAGCCCTTGAAGGATTTTTGAAGACTGAGCGACCACAGTTTGTGATTAATTGTGTCGGAGCATTGGTTTCTCATGCGAAAGAAAATATTGCCTCGGCTATTCTACTAAATAGCTATTTGCCACACTTTCTTTCCGAGCTTGGAAGTAAGCTTCACTACAAATTGATTCATATCAGTACTGATTGTGTTTTTTCAGGAAAAGAGGGGCAGTACACTGAAATTTCCTACCGAGATGGTGATGATAATTATGCGCGCTCGAAAGCTTTGGGTGAAGTGGTGAATGCTAGAGACCTTATTATCCGCACATCAATTATTGGACCTGAGTTAAAATTAAATGGTACAGGTTTGTTGGATTGGTTTTTCAAACAAACTGGCGAAGTTACGGGTTATACACAAGCGTATTGGAGTGGCGTGACCACTTTAGAATTGGCGAAGGCAAGCCATGAACTGATAAAGCAAGATATTCGAGGGCTTTATCATTTATGTCCAAAAGATAAGATTTCTAAGTATGAATTGTTGAATCTTTGTAAAAAAGTTTGGGAAAAAGATAATAAAATAATAGCTTTTGAAGCTTATAAGGTCGATAAGAGCCTTGTGAATACAAGGGATGATTTTCAATACGCTAGACCTGAATATAATATCATGTTGAATGAACTAAAGGTATGGATGGAAAGCCATCCTGACCTTTATTCTCATTATTCATTCTAGCTGATTGATGCGTATTCTTATTGTTAGCCAATATTTCTGGCCCGAAAATTTCCGAATTACTGATCTTGCGATTGCTCTAAAAGAAAAAGGTCATGAAGTGACTGTTTTGACTGGAATGCCGAATTATCCCGCTGGGAAACTTTATGACGGATATTCATGGTGGAAGAGTCGGCGTGAAACCATGCAGGATATTCCTATTGTACGCGTACCATTATTTGTTCGACGTGAAAGTAGATCGTGGGAGTTGGCATTAAACTATGTTTCATTCGTATTATCAGCATGTTTGTTAGCTCCATGGTTACTTCGAAAAAAGAAATTTGATGTTATTTTCACTTTTGAAGTTTCGCCTGTAACTGTTGGTATTCCAGGTATTTTAATGGCAAAATTGAAAAAATCACCGATGTTTTTTTGGGTGCAAGATTTATGGCCAGAAACGCTTGAGGCTACTGGAGCAGTGAAATCACCGATGATTTTATCTTTGGTTGGTCGTATGGTGAAAAGCATTTACCGTGGTTGTGATCGTATTCTTGTACAGTCTCAAAGTTTTATTGAGCCTGTGGTGGTAGTGGGCGCAGAAAGAGAGAAAGTTCGCTATTTTCCTAATTGGGCAGAGTCACTTTATCAACCTGTGCAACTCAATGTAGATGCAGCTGAGAGACAAGAAGTGCCATGTAATGGTTTTATAGTGATGTTTGCAGGTAACTTGGGTGTGGCGCAATCACTGGAGAGTATTATTGCTGCGGCACAATTACTAAAAAATGAAAATATTCATTGGGTATTTTTAGGAGATGGTCGCAGACGTGTTTGGTTGCAAAATACAGCTACCGAACAAACGTTGGATAAGGTTCATATTCTGGGTAGTCGCCCGATGGAAACCATGCCTGCTTATTTTTCATTGGCAGATGCCATGTTGGTGACACTAAAAGATGATCCTGTGATGGCGACAACGATTCCAGGCAAAGTGCAATCTTATTTGGCTTGTGCTAAACCTATCATTGGCGGTTTAAATGGTGCAGGTGCAACCGTGATTGATGAGAGCGGGGCTGGCTATAGTGTTGCATCAGGAGATGTTCAAGCTTTAGCTGATGCTGTATTGAAAATGAGTCGTTTAGATGCATTTGAACGCGATAATATGGGTAAAGCTGCGCGACGCTATTATGAACAAAACTTTGATCGCGATACGCTAGTTAAAAAGTTGGAATCTTGGATGTCTGATAGTTGTGGTATAAATCAATGAAGGCGTTGATTACAGGAGCTACAGGCTTTGTTGGTGGAGCTGTGGCTAGGCAATTAGACATGAAAAATGACATTCAAGTGGTTGCAGCCGTTCGTTCTCAATCGGATTCCTTACTACAAAGTGTTCAACAATTTGTGGTTGGAAATTTATCTACAACGACGGACTATGTAGCTGCGCTTAGTGGTGTTGATGTGGTCATTCACTGCGCAGCGCGTGTACATGTGATGAATGATGATTCACAGGATCCTTTGACGGAGTTTCGTAAAGAAAATGTTGAAGGCACGCTTAATTTAGCACGGCAAGCTGCTGATTCTGGTGTGAAGCGTTTTGTTTTTATCAGTTCGATTAAGGTGAATGGTGAAGCGACAAATGATCGAGCATTCACACCCAATGATACGATTCAAACACATGATCCTTATGCCTTATCCAAGTGGGAAGCGGAACAGGGATTGTTCAAGCTTGCTGAAATAACAAACATGGAAGTGGTAGTGATTCGTCCGCCATTGATTTATGGATTGGGTGTGAAAGCGAACTTTAAGAAAATGATGCAAGTCGTAGAAAAAGGCTTGCCGCTACCATTCGGAGCTGTTCACAATCAACGAAGCCTTGTGGCGTTGGATAATTTGGTGGATTTTATATGTTTGTGTACGAAGCATCCCAAAGCGGCCAATGAGGTATTTCTGATTTCCGATGGTGAAGATGTTTCAACGACTGAATTATTGCAAAAAGTCGCTAAAGCGATGGATAAAAAAGTGCGTTTGATTCCTGTTCCAGTCAGTTTCATGCGTTTTGTAGCCAAGTTACTGGGTAAAGATGATGTGGCAGATCGTTTATTTAGATCGTTGCAAATAGATAGTTTGAAAGCGGGCAAGCTGTTGGATTGGAAGCCTGTGATAACGATGGATGAACAGTTAACAAAAATCGTGAAGTCGAAGCAATGAAACGATTTTTTGATTTTATTTTATGTTTACTAGTGTTGTTTGTTGCTTTGATTCCAATGCTAGGCGTAGCGTTATTGGTGAATCTAACTTCCAAAGGCTCTATTCTTTATTGGTCGGATCGTGTGGGTCGCAATAATGAACTGTTTCGGATGCCAAAGTTTCGGAGTATGAAGCTTGATACACCTGCGGTGGCAACGCATTTATTGGCAGATCCTAAAAGTGTACTCACGCCCATCGGTGATTTTCTGCGTAAATCAAGTTTGGATGAATTGCCTCAATTATGGTGTGTTCTGAAAGGTGACATGAGTTTTGTAGGGCCTCGACCAGCGTTGTTTAATCAAGATGATTTGATTGCATTGCGGACTCAAAAAGGTGTGCATGTTTTGCAAGTGGGTGTGACAGGTTGGGCGCAGGTCAATGGGCGTGATGAATTGTTGATTCCTGCTAAGGTCGCTTTGGATGAGGACTATTTGCATCGCCAGTCTTTCTTTTTTGATCTGTATATTTTGTGGTTAACCCTTATCAAAGTGATTCGTAAAGATGGAGTCTCACACTAAACAAGCTGAATAAATCAACTGTTGACAGTTATAAAACGGACGACATAGTTCGCCGCGTCTTGCCAAAGCTATCTTTATGTTTGATATGCCGGGGTGGTGGAACTGGTAGACACGCTGGATTCAAAATCCAGTGCCTTTACAGGCGTGCCGGTTCGACTCCGGCCCTCGGTACCATATTAAAATTCTTCAACCTGTAAGCCTTTTGGTTTGCAGGTTTTTTTTGTTTCTAAGCTTAGGGTCACGGAAACAAATAATCATCTCATTTTGTTGGTCTAAAAGCTCGCCTTCTGCCTTCCACCATCAGTCACTATTGAAAGTATGAGACCTATCGCGCCCTTTCAGGGCTTACTTATGTGTCAAATACTGCGCCTTGAATCCGAACGCTTATCCTTCGCATAACTGAAACAATTATTTATTTCCGCAACCCTTACTTTCTCACATCGAATGTTGAATTGTAGAAAAATCTTACATTGCTATGATGCTGCACTTATTGATTGCTTGAAGGTCAATGAGTGTTTTTTCTTGAGGAGGCTTCATTTTGTTTAAACGTATTCTGATTGCCAACCGTGGTGAATGTGCCATTCGTGTGATTCGCGCCTGTAATGAATTGGGGATTGAATCCGTCGCTATTTATTCAGAGCCTGATAGCCATGCACTGCATGTAAAAAAAGCAGATCAAGCCATTTTAATTGGCCCTGATCCTGTTAAAAGTTATTTAAATATTCATCGTATTGTTGATATTGCCATCAAAACAGAATGTGATGCGATTCATCCGGGGTATGGTTTTTTATCTGAAAATTCAGAATTTGCACAAGCTATTTTAGATGCGGGTATCATTTATATTGGTCCGTCTCCCGATGCGATTGAAAATATGGGTAGTAAAACCAATGCGCGGACGGCAATGTTGGCAGCCAATATCCCATGTATTCCCGGTACAGAAGCATCACTGGTAAGTCCTCAAGAAGCTTTAGAGACGGCACAAGCGATGGGTTATCCTGTGATGCTAAAAGCTGCGGCAGGTGGTGGTGGTCGTGGTATTCGCCGTTGTGATTCAGATGCCGAAGTCATTGAAAATTATGATTTAACAACCCGTGAAGCAACAGCAGCCTTTGGCAATGGCGAACTATTTATGGAAAAGTGCATTGTTGAGCCACGCCATATTGAGTTCCAGATTTTGGCAGATTCACAGGGTCATTGTGTCCATTTATATGAGCGTGATTGTTCGATTCAGCGCCGCCATCAAAAACTGATTGAAATTGCTCCCTCGAATTTTATTGATGAAGATTTACGTCAACGCATGGGTGCAACAGCCGTGAAAGCAGCCTTGGCAGTGGGTTATGTGAATGCAGGAACGGTTGAGTTTTTAGTCGATAAACATCACGATTTTTACTTCATGGAAATGAACACACGTTTGCAAGTGGAACACACCATTACAGAAGCTGTAACGGGTGTGGATATTGTGGTGGAACAAATCAATATTGCAGCAGGTAATCCACTTCCATTTAAACAAGAAGACATTTCTTTACATGGTCATGCCGTGGAATTTCGCATCAATGCAGAAGATCCACAAAATGGATTTTTTCCAACACCGGGACGTATCACCCGTTATCACTCAGCAGGTGGGCCTGGTGTGCGTGTCGATGGTTGCGTGTACCCTGGTTATGTGATTCCAAGTTATTATGATTCGATGTGCGCCAAATTAACGGTTTGGGCACCCAATTGGGAACATACCGTGATGCGTTGCCAGCGTGCTTTGAAAGAATATGATATTCGTGGCGTGAAAACGACATTGCCTTTGTACCGTCATATTGCCGCATCTAAAATGTTTTTGAAGGGTGAATTTAACACAGGATTTTTGGATCAACATCCAGAACTTCTTCAATATAAATCGATTGAGCGACGGGGTGATATTGCCCTAGCCGTAGCGGTTGCGATTGCTGTACATCAAAACCTGTAACATCATCTTCTCTTATAACAGCGCTGATGCGCATCACAACTTAGCTTTTAAAAGGATACATCATGACTGATATAACAAAAAAAATTGCCATTACAGAACTTTGTTTGCGTGATGGACACCAATCATTGTTAGCAACACGCATGCGATTGGATGATATGTTGCCAATTTGTGAAAAAATGGATGCCATTGGTTATTGGTCCATTGAAGCATGGGGTGGGGCTACTTTTGATACATGTTTGCGTTATTTGAAAGAAGATCCTTGGATTCGTTTGCGTGAATTAAAGCAAGCGATGCCAAACACGCCTTTGCAAATGTTATTGCGTGGTCAAAATCTTTTAGGTTACCGTCATTATGCCGATGATGTGGTGAAAAAGTTTGTTGATTTAGCGGTTGCCAATGGTGTGGATGTTTTTCGTACCTTTGATGCGATGAATGATTTACGCAATGTGCGTGTGGCGATTGCTCAGGACAAAGCCAATGGTAAACAAGCCGAAGGTACGATTTGTTATACCACCAGCCCTGTGCATACCTTGGAATATTTTGTGGAACTGGCAAAAGGCTTTGAAGATTTGGGTTGTGATACCTTAGCGATTAAGGATATGGCAGGTTTATTGACCCCATCAGCGACACGTGAATTGATTACTGCTTTAAAAAAATCGGTATCCATCCCACTTCATTTGCATTGCCATTCAACATCAGGTGTTGCTGAAATGGTGCAATGGGAAGCTGTTCATGCAGGTTGTGATATTATTGATACCGCTATTTCTTCCTTGTCAGGTGGCACGTCTCATCCTGCAACCGAATCGATGGTCGCAGCCTTAGCAGGTACAAAATTTGATACAGGTTTGAATCTTGAAGCCTTGCAAGATGTGGCAGCTTATTTCAAAGATGTCCGCAAAAAATATGCGCGTTTTGAATCGGATGTGACGGGTGTTGATACGAGAGTATTTATCAATCAAATTCCGGGCGGCATGATTTCTAACTTGGCAAACCAGCTGAAAGAACAAGGCGCATTGGATAAAATGGACGATGTCTTGGCTGAAATTCCTCGCGTACGTAAGGATTTTGGTTATCCATCATTGGTGACACCAACCAGTCAAATTGTGGGTACGCAAGCGGTTCTTAATGTCATATCGGGTAAAAAATACAAAGTCATCACCAAAGAAACCAAGGACTATCTGAAAGGTATGTATGGTAAGACTTTGGGGCATATCAATGAAGATGTTCAGGCTTTGGCATTGGGTGATGAAGAGCCGATTACCGTTCGACCTGCAGATTTAATTGCCCATGAAATGGATTCATTAACACGTGAAGTAAGTGATAAAGCCAAATCAGTCGAAGATGTTTTATCGTACGCCATGTTCCCAGCAGTAGCGTTAGAATTTTTTGAAGAACGTGCAAGCGGTCAATTTAAACCAGAGACTTTGGAAATAGTTGCACCTGTCATCGAGGGACAAGTTGCCCCCCAAGGTTTAGCACCGACTGAATTTAACATCACCATTCATGGTGAAGAATATCATATTCAAATTGATGGTTCAGGGCATAAAAGCGAAGATATTCGTCCTTTCTATGTCAAAGTGGATCATGTTTTGGAAGAAGTGTTTGTTGAAACATTAACAGAGGTTGTACCGACATTAGGTGGTAGTATTGATGTCAAACGTGCTTCCAAAGGTTCTAAACGGCCCAAAGCCACCCAAGATAGTGATGTGACATCACCGATGCCGGGACGTATTGTGGCAATCAATGTCTCCGTAGGTGATGCTGTGAAAGCGGGTGATACGATTCTAACAGTGGAAGCTATGAAAATGGAAAACCCTGTTCATGCACCTGTTTCGGGCATAATTAAAACGATTTATGTTGAAGAAGGTGATAGTGTAAACCCTGATGAGTGTTTGGTTGAAGTTGAATAAACCTTATCGGTGAAGGTTTGAATCATTGCTCATTTATAATGCTTTGGAAGTGTGGCTTTAGCCACGCCCTGATCCTTCATTCAGCGCGGCTAAAGCCGCACCCCCAAAGTAATGAACACACAGCAACGTTCATTCCTAAAATTCGATTAAAAGACTACGGGAATGACTATCTGCGTAACATCAGTTAGAAATCAGCACCGATTCACCAACGCTGACCTGATTAAAAAGTTCAATCACATCATCGTTTTTCATACGAATACATCCATGGGACTGTGGACTTCCAATGTGTTCTTCATCATGTGTGCCATGAATATAAATATAGCGTGAACGTGTATCCACTTGCCCACGTCGATTGAAACCTGTTTGAGTGCCTTCAAGCCAAAGAATACGACTTAAAATCCAATCTTTTTTAGCATCATGAATCCCTTGCTCATAAACACCGTGTGCTTTTCTTGCTCGAAAGATGGTAAATATAGGCATGTTTTCGCCAATTTTCTGATAAATACAGTGTTTACCTAAAGGTGTTTGCCAACTATTTCGTATATTTCCAAATCCTTGGGAAGCTGTCGATATGGCATAATGATGCCAAACACCTGCATGATTCCGATGTGATAGACATTGCTTTGAAATAGAAATACGAATCATGCCTCAAGCATAGCAGACTTGTTTTTCTTGTGCCTACTTGGTGCTGACTTACACTAGCGCATTAGGATAAAGAGGAGTGATTTATGGACTTAAATAAAATAGGTGTTGGTAAAAACCCACCTGAAGAAATTCATGTAGTAATTGAAGTTCCACAACATTCAGATCCTGTAAAATATGAACTGGATAAAGAATCGGGTGCATTTTTTGTGGATCGTTTTATGCACACCGCCATGCATTATCCTTGTAATTATGGTTTTATACCGAATACACTTTCTGAAGATGGCGATCCTGTGGATGTTTTGGTGGCATGTAAGTTTCCATTGATTGTAGGCTGCGTGATTGCTTGCCGTCCTGTTGGTGTCTTGCTGATGGAAGATGAAGCAGGCATTGATGCGAAAGTATTGGTTGTGCCAGTTTCTAAAATAAAACCTGTGTATGATGATGTTGAAGATATTGATGGTATGCCGCAGTTTTTATTGGACCAAATCCAACATTTCTTTGAACACTATAAAGATTTAGAAAAAGGCAAGTGGGTTAAAGTGAATGGTTGGGAAGGGATTGAATCTGCAAAAAAAGAAATCTTGGCATCGGTTGAACGGTATCAAGGTTAATTTGAAATGATTGTAAGAAATGGGGGCTTATCAAGCCTCCTTTTTTTGCTTAAAGAAATTTTTATTCAATAGCGTTGGACGTACGTCATACCCGAGTTTTTTTATCGGGCATCTAATGTTTGAAATAAAAGACCCTCGACATAAGCATTCGAGGGTGACGGCAGAGGTGATGATGTAGCTTAAGCCTTATATCCTAACGTCAGACTTGAACCACTATATCAGCTAATAATGAACGCCATAAAAGAGAGCCATGATGTCTAATCCAGAACAAAACAAGTCACAAAATAAGCCACAGAAAAAGAAAATGCACATGACCACTAAAATCCTCATTTGGATGGTCGCAGGTTTAGTGGTGGGAAGTGTTATCAATACCTTTGCATCTGATATTGCATGGGTACAAGATTATTTGGTCAATGGTTTGTTTCTGGTTGTCGGCTCCATGTTTATTCACTTATTAAAAATGCTAGTCGTACCACTGGTGACATTCTCACTGATTTGTGGGGTGTGTGGCATTGGTGACATTCAAAAATTAGGGCGTGTCGGCGGCAAGGCATTTGCGTTGTTTATGTTGACCACGGCTTTGGCAATTACCTTGGCGATTGCAGTGGCTTCATTGTTTGGACCGGGTGAAGGCTTTGAACTTGCCAGTGCCGCTAGCAATACCTTTAGTGCACCTGTGAGTCCGCCGCTGACACAAGTCCTGATTGACCTTATTCCAAGCAATCCCATTGAAGCGTATGCCACGGGCAATATGTTACAAATCATTTTCTTTACCATTTTATTTGCAGTATGTGTGTTGATGGTGGGTGATGTGGGCAAACCTATTGCGGATGCAGCAGAACGTTTAAATGCCGTCATGATGGAAGTGGTCAATGTGGTGATGCATTTAGCGCCGATTGGTGTGTTTGCCTTGATGGCAAAAACATTTTCATTGCAAGGCATCGGTATGATTATTCCGATGTTAAGTTATTTCGGCGTGTTGGTGTTTGTTTTATTACTGCATGTCACAGGTACGTTGATGATTCTCTTGAAAGTCTTGGGGCGTGTGAATCCGCTGACATTTTTGAAAAAAATGCGCACCACGCAAATTTTTGCATTTAGTACATCCAGTTCCAATGCGACCATTCCAGTTACTTTACAAGCAACTCAAAAACGCTTGGGGGTCGATAACTCTACGGCATCATTCATTGTGCCATTTGGTGCAACCATCAACATGGATGGGACTGCCATGATGCAAGGTGTTGCCACTGTGTTTATTGCCAATGTCTATGGTATTGATTTGGGTTTAAGTGGTTATTTAACCGTCATTGGCATGTCTGTTTTGGCATCGATTGGTACAGCGGGTGTACCGGGGGTCGGCTTGATTATGTTGGCGATGGTCTTTAATCAAGTGGGATTACCTGTGGAAGGCATTGCCTTGATTATGGGCGTAGATCGTTTGTTGGATATGATTCGTACGGCGGTGAATGTGACGGGTGATGCTGCGATTACGACCATTGTTGCACGCAGTGAAGATAGTATTGATATGGATGTCTTTGAAAATCCAAATGCAGGAAGCACCGAAGATGTTCATTTACCATCAGCATAAAGCTGCACCGTGACCCTCGAGGGTCTTTTATTTCAAATATGAGATGCCCGATAAAAGATTTCGGGCATGACGATATTCTCATACTTGCACCCTCGTCGTCACCCTCGAGTGCTTGTGTCGAGGGTCTGTTGTTTTAGAAGATTAGATGCCTGATAAAAGAACTCGGGCATGACGATACTCTCATACTTGCACCCTCGTCATCACCCTCGAGTGCTTGTGTCGAGGGTCTGTTGTTTAGAAGATTAGATGCCCGATAAAAGATTTCGGGCATGACGATATTCTCATACTTGCACCCTCGTCGTCACCCTCGAGTGCTTGTGTCGAGGGTCTGTTGTTTTAGAAGATTAGATGCCCGATAAAAGATTTCGGGCATGACGTAGGTGTAACGCACTTGAAGATGACGCGGGTGTAATGCATCCTAAGATGACAAACCGTGGATAGATTAAATCGTTACAGTCATTCAAAAATTATTGAAGGAGTCATACTATGGCAGTCAATCATTCCAATGCGAATAATGGCGCATACCGAGAAAAAGCATTAAAATTGTACCCTTGGGTATGTGGGCGTTGTGGGCGTGATTTTGAAGGTAAAACATTAAAAATGTTAACTGTGCATCATCGGGATCACAATCATTCAAACAATCCCCAAGATGGTAGTAATTGGGAATTATTGTGTGTTTATTGCCATGATAATGAGCATCAAAAATACCTCGAAGCGGATGCACAAGGTGATATTAAGCATGAAGAGCCGCAAGCAGGAACATACAATGCCTTTGCAGGCTTAGCCGCATTGCTTGAGAAAAAAGAATCCAAAGATGGATAAATCTAATGCTTGAAATCAAAGATTTAAGTTTGGCAATTCAACATCAAGAAACGGCAACGATGGCAGTCAAAAATATCGCTTTGACAATTTCTAAAGGACGTGTGTTGGGTTTGGTCGGAGAATCAGGCTGTGGTAAAACACTGACGGCACAAGCCGTCCTTCGTTTGGGTGAATATCAAGGCATTGAACGTGTGAATGGTGATATTTTATGGCATGGTGAATCCGTTTTTGACATGTCTGATAAACGTTTGCGTGCCATGCGAGGCGGACAAGTCGCCATGATTTTCCAAGAACCCATGACCGCGTTGAATCCTGTTTTTTCGATTGGCAGCCAAATGGTGGAAGTGATTCGTCTGCATTTAGGGTTATCCAAAAGCCAAGCAAAAGAACATGCAATTCACTATTTAAAAGATGTGGGCTTAGATGAAGCAGAAGAACTTTTAAATCAATATCCTGATTCATTATCGGGGGGGATGCGGCAACGGGTGTTGATTGCGATGGCGATGTCACTTCATCCTGAATGTATTATTGCCGATGAACCCACAACGGCACTCGATGTATCGGTGCAAAAACGCATTATTGCTTTGCTTCGTAAGCTTCAAAAAGAAAACAACTTGGGCATGTTGTTGGTCACCCATGATTTCGGCTTAGTGGCTGAAATGTGTGATGATGTGGTGGTGATGTATGCTGGAGAAGTGGTGGAATCGGGTAGTGTATTGGATATTTTTGATCATCCTGCACACCCATACACACAAGCCTTGATGGGATGTCGCCCTGAAATGGTGAAGGAAGGTGAATCCTTAACGGTGATTGAAGGGCAAGTACCTGCTCCCGGAACATGGCCAAAGGGTTGTCATTTTTCACCACGTTGTAGCCGTGCTTCAGAGGCTTGCCAAATCAAAGCCATCGCCGCAAATGCTTGGCAAGATAGTGGTCATCAAGCCCGTTGTATTCATGTTCAGGAGCAAGCGTAATGGTATTGGAAGCGAAGCATCTTCGTAAAGTATTTCAAAGTGGTGCTTTGCTCAAAAAAGGACAAGAAAAAGTAGCTGTGGATGATGTTTCCTTTCAATTAAAAACAGGAGAAAGCTTGGCGATTGTGGGTGAATCAGGCAGTGGTAAATCGACTGTAGCACGCCTTGTCATGCGCTTAATTGAAGCTTCAAAGGGTGAAATAGTATGGCAAGGACAGGATGTGACCAACATGTCCGCTCGCCAACTACGTCAACATCGGCAACATATTCAAATGGTCTTTCAAGATCCTTTTGCATCACTTAATCCGAGAATGCGCATTTGGGAAAGTGTCGCCGAAGGTTTGCGTGTGCATGCACCTGAATTGAATCAATCACAACGGCAAGAAAAAGTGGCGGATATGTTGGAACGCTGCGGTTTAAGCGCTAGCACGATGCAACGTTATCCACATCAATTTTCAGGTGGACAACGGCAACGGATTGGCATTGCACGAGCGTTGATTGTGAAGCCGAAAGTATTGGTATTGGATGAGCCTGTATCGGCATTGGATGTATCCGTACAAGCGCAAATTCTGAATCTATTGGCAGATATTCAAGCAGACATGGGCGTGGCTTATTTGTTTATATCGCATGATTTATCGGTGGTGAGACATATTGCTCATCGTGTTTTGGTGATGTTTCAGGGCAAAGTGGTGGAGGAAGGTTCGGTGCTTGATGTTTTCACCAAGCCCCAACATGAGTATACCCAAAATCTCTTGGCTGCACGCCCAATTACACATCCTTCAGAGCGTCAGGATATAACTTAAACTCTTGCTAAGTGATGCCTCAATTCGTTAGAAAATAAGGGAGGTATTTTAAGCCCCTCCCTAATTTTTTACAGTGTGCCGATGCGAGGTAAATCGCCTACCAATGGTTTTAAATAATCCAACCATGCTTGTGTTACATCATGCCCTGAAGCTGCAATATATTCCGCGTTTAAGGATGTGGCTTCGCGTGCGACTGTCGATAACGGCGTGATAAAACACTCACTTTCATAAGGTTGTGATGATAGGCGGCGAATAGATACGGATCCTGCGTCACCCTTATTAACGGCATGATTGACACCAAACGTTCCCACGTCACGCGCTTCTTTTGCATCAACATCGGATATCACACCCGGAAAACTACGTTGCAAATAACCAAAGGTGTCTGCACGGACTCGCACAGAATCATCAGCAAGCCCTTCTTTCACTTTGTTGGATAGAAAATCACCAAGCGCACCTGTTCCAGAAAGCTGTAAATTACCATGCGAATCTTTTTCACCAGAGGTCATAATAGGGTCGCCATTGGCATCGATAATGCCTTCAGAAACAGCAATCACACAACGACCATATTTTTCTATCATTGTTTTTACATCACGTTGAAATTCAACAATATTAAAAGTGCTTTCAGGGACATAAATCAAATGTGGACCTTGTCCTTCGGCTTGTCTTGCCAAAGCTGATGCTGCGGTTAAAAAACCTGCATCACGACCCATTACTACATTGATTTTAACACCACCCAAGGCAGCATTATCACGATCATCACCTATAAATGCCAAGGCAACAAATTTTGCAGCGGATGCAAAACCGGGACAGTGGTCAGTCACTTTTAAATCATTATCAATCGTTTTAGGCAAATGAATGGTACAAAAATCATAATGTTCTTCTTTTGCCATTTCAGCGATGATATAGGCTGTTTCTGCGGAATCATTGCCACCAATATAAAAGAAATAGCGGATATTATGTTTTTTAAAGACTTCAAAAACACGTTTACATTCAGCTTTACCCGGTTTTAATCGAACCGAACCCAAAGCCGCCGCAGGTGTACGGGCAACATCTTCAAGTTGTGCTTCAGATTGTGTGGTCAAATCAATGAAATCTTCATTCATAATGCCCACAATACCATGCCGCGCACCTAAAATACCTGTAATCGCATCATGTTTGCGTGCTTCAAGAATCGCACCCACCAACGATTGATTGATGACAGCCGTTGGTCCACCAGATTGTCCAATCAGCATATTTCCTTTCAGCATATCCATTCTCCATGTTAAAAATTTTCGCCACGCTAAACTTCGATGTATGACATTGACACCTGATTTAAAAGATATTATTCAAATCGTCGAACATGCGGGAAAAAGCATTCTTTTACCCCATTTTCAACAACAACATGAAGTACAAACCAAAGATGATGGCTCGATTGTTACGCAAGCAGATTTAGCTTGCCAAAGCTATTTACAAGAAAAATTGCATGTATTGGCTCCTCATATTTCTTTTTTAGGTGAAGAAATGAGTAACAGTGAACAAATCGCTTGCTTGCAATCGAAGGCATCTTTTTGGTGTGTTGACCCGCTTGATGGCACCAGTAATTTTGCCACACCAATGCCTATGTTTGCCATATCGATTGCTTTGATTGTCGATGGCAAACCTATATTGGCGTGTATTCACGATCCGATTCGCCACGAAACATTCACTGCGATACATCAACAAGGCGCTAAATTAAATGGTCAAAATATTGTTTCTCCTGCTGAAAAAACATTAAAAGAAAGTGTTGGTTTTTTAGATTTCAAACGACTTTCACCAGTATTGTCGACTCATTTTGCCACTCAAAATATTTATCGAAGCCAACGTAATTTAGGCACCTGCGCACTTGAATGGGCATGGCTTGCTACAGGACGTGCGCAATTTATTATTCATGGTGCTGAAAAACTTTGGGATTATGCCGCAGGAAGTTTATTGGCCGAAGAAGCAGGCTGTGTGGTTCGTGATTTTTCAGGGCTTCAACCGTTTGCCAAGAAAACGTTGAGTAGTTCGATTCTCGCGGCACATCCAAGCACATATCAAGACTTAAAAAAGCATGTCAGCGATTAAAAATCGTATCACGGCTTTCTTCGTCAATTCAAACTTACAAAACTAGCTGATATCTGTGAAGAAATAGTTATGTTAAGCGTTTTTCTTATTTAATAGCGTCGTCAATTTTTATGCTGAAAAGCAAACCAACAAGTTAATGTTTGTAACAGTTTTTTTGCAAGGATATATTAAAAATAGCTTCGGTATTTGGGTGATGTAGTAATTTTTAATATGCAGCGGATATAGGAAAAGTTCGGAGATATAATGAAAACACCATATTCAGAAAGTTTTGATCTATTAGTCGCACTTATTAGCCATCTGGGTTCAACAGATAAAGCAAGTAGCACTCCAACACGGATTGCTTCCAATCTAGGCTTAGAAAAACAACGGGTATTAAATGTATTGGAGAGCTTTCCAGCTTTCTTTCGTAAATCAAATAATACAAGTAATCACGATAAGCTGGCTGGCGATTACTATTATACTTTACACCTGCGCTATTCGAGAAGAAAAATCGATCATGAAGAAGATGGTGCCTCTCAACCTCTGACAACCGAAGAAATCAAAATGCTAATCAATTTGGTAACTCATATGGTTCAACAAGAGCAAGAGAACTCTAGGTCGATGATAGAATTACAGCAAAGTTATAAGAACCTTGAATCTACAAATAAGGTTACAATGTATGCGGCTATTATTGCTACAGTTGTCGGTATTGCAGGAGTTATAGTAAGCAGCTAACAAAAGTATCGAGAGGAACGAGCGCTCCGCACCCCCCTCATTCAGCTTGTTAGGCGAAAGGAGTAAGTAGTGAGACTTTTGATTGTTTGTTTATGTGCGTTTTTTACTTTAACTGCCGAGGCAAAAGAAACTCGATGTGGTTGGCTGGAGAACCCTTCTCCTGCAAATATGTGGTTAATTGATCGTGATGGAACTTGGGATATTTCAGTTCAAGGAGTTCCGAATAGTTTGGATGACAAATCGATAGACCTAGCTTATCAAGCAATTGCCAACGAAAAAGAATTTGTGAGAACAAACCGAAGCTATGGTTTTAGTTGTGCTTGTTTAACGGTTGATTCAGACAACGATAAAAAGTCTATCAGTGCCATCTACAAGGCTAGTCAACTGAGTTTAAAGAAGTGTTTAGAAGACACTTCCATAATTAAACATATACCACTTCGCTTTAGATAATTCACCTAACAAATTGTTCAAGAGGGATTCGCAACACATGGTATTTTTACTGTGTGTTGTGTTTAGTGGTTAAGGTGGTTGCAATATCAGGTATTTTATCCAGTTTGGGATTCAATCAGGCTTTAAAAATTTTCTTTGAGAGAATGAATCAGGGGAAAAGGAGATATAGTGAATTTATCAGATTCTTGTGAGCAATAAAAAGCAGAAGGTTATATATTAGATATATTGAATGAAAAAGAAGGATTAAACCTTACATCTCAAAAAATGAAGCTATCGAATGGAGCATCAGTTGAATTAGATGGATACGATGAAGAAGAAAATGCAGTTTGTGAAATATACGCACGAATTGGAAAATTAAAAGGGTCACAGCCTGATAAAGTAGCTTCTGATTTTCTAAAAATGTTATTGGTAGAAAAAGATAGAGGTCTTGCTATGAGAAAGATTTTTTGTTTTGCGAGTAATGAGGCGAGTTCACACTTAGCTGGGAGATCATGGCTTGCGCATGCCGCTAGAGATTTTAATATCGAAATAAAAACAATTCAGGTTCCTAAAAAGATTGAAGATGCAATTAAACATGCCCAAGTTAGGCAAAAAATGATTAATGCGTAATATAAAACTACTAACCAGTGTATAGAGATGAGGGTTTGGAATACTTGGAAATGGCGAATCAAACGTTAACGCTCCCCTCACTAAAATGTTGACGGAACGTGAGCTCTAATGATGGGTTAAACGAATGCAATGGATGGTTGTTTCTTTCATCGAAGTTCGTCTGCGGGGCATAATGCTTGTTTATCAGAGATGTATCATCATGGAAGATGTTTAACATCTTTAACGCTGATCCAAAACATCCATCATCAAGGAGTAATCCATTATATTCGATATTTTTCAAATATATCAACGATTTTACTCTTGATATTTACCTTATTTGTATTTTTCTGGGTTTGATGAGAATGACTCCGTCATTGTTCAGATAGTCGGTTTTTTATAGATACAGTGTTAATCTTCCGCCGTTTTTTAAAATATGAGGAAAGAACCCACTGTGAAATTATTTCGTCGTACGCTATCTGCTGATTGCAACACCCCAGTTGCACTATTTTATTGCCTGCGCGGTGAACAAGATTGTTTCTTGTTTGAAAGTGCTGAAGGTGGTGAACATTGGGGGCGTTATAGTATTTTGGGTTTTTCTCCTGCCACAGTCGCTGTTGAAAAACAGGGTAAACTACATGTGCGCCATCGCTCTGGTGAAACAGATATTCTTTCCAGTGATATGCAAACATGGTTGCGCGAACAGGTCATTGAGAAAGATGTCATGCAAGATGCCGATGATTTACCCTTTGCTGGCGGTGCGGTGGGTTATTTTGCGTACGATATGGTGCATATTCAAAA
>JAUZQM010000018.1 GCA_030950985.1 Mariprofundaceae bacterium
TAACCCTCAATCCTTCCGTCAATAACACCACTCGGCATCCTAAATGGCGAGCAGCCTCACAATCAGCTTCGGTATCACCAATCCACAAACAAGATGAAACATCAATATCTGGTATAAACCGTTTTAATGCCATTGCCTTACCCACTCCTCCCAATGCATGTTTGCAAACAACAACATTAGAAAGATAGGAAAGCAGCCCCAATAACTCCAATTGCGCCATAAGATTCTCGCGATTATTTCTCATTGTCACAAGAATGACTTCCATGTCCTCGGAAGCCCATTTCCGCAACACACCCACAGCACCAACTTGAACACAATCCAACGCAAGATATCGCGTATCTTCAATTCGCTCCAACCATTCAGCCAAAAACTCCCCATAAATTGATTCAGCCCCGCTCACAGCCAATTGCTCTCTTCTTGATTTACGCTCACGCTTCATCGCCCAGTAATCATCAATTGGCATAGGATTATATCCATGAGCAGTCAGAATATCAGCATAGCATTGGTAATGACGCCGCCTTCCATCAAGAAGAGGACCATCTAAATCCAACAGTATTGTTTTATACGGCATCAATTTCTTTAATCACCCTTGCCGGATTTCCAGCAACTACAGTAAATGCAGGCACATCTTTTGTTACCACACTACCAGCGCCAACAATAGACCCACGACCTATGGTCACCCCTTTTAGAATCATGACTTGGTATCCAATCCATACATCATCTTCTATTTTTACTGTTTTTTTTGTAACACATTCAATAGAGAACGCTTCACCCTTCATCTGTTTTTGTCGATCCACCACACCTATTGGATGAAAATCAGTATCAGCGATCAATCCAGAAGCTCCGATTTGAACACGGTTTCCGATTTCAACCAACTGATACGCAGTAATGGCCACCCCATTCAAATCACAATGATCACCAATTTTAATACTCGCATTTCGCCCAATCACAAATTTTACCGGCGTAGGAACAGGTGTATTGGAATTCTCATTATCCGAATTTAACACCGTATGGTTTCCTATCTCCAAACTTCCCCCGCACTTATTCTTAATATATGGCAGCTGACCCAACACTAGGATTTTACCCCTAATTGTTGCACCATGCAGATTAAAATATTTCAGCTCAACATCAGACATTTTGTGCGATGCAAACATCTGTTTTATTGGTGAAGCTATCTCTTCACTCATTGCAAACTCTCAAAATACGCTACCTCCTGCTGTAACCCTTCTTGCATGGATATAAAATTCCAAGACCCCAACACATCAAGCATTTTATCATTTTTAAATACTAAGGAAGTCCCATTCGACTTGCTACTATCATATGTAGGCGCGACTGAACTACCAACAATATCAGACAATATTCGGACGATATCCCGAACTGAATATGCATGCCCCCGTACCACATTAACGGATCCAATTTTTTCATGCCTTGATATTGCAGCCCTGATAGTTGCCTCTACAGCATCCCCAACAAAGAGGAAGTCTCGCCGGGCGCTACCATCACCATAAATAATAGGACTTTCATTTTTTAGTAGTGACTTAATGACTTGAGGAATTAATTTTCCATAAGCCCCTTCTCCAGGCCCAAAAATATGACCATAACGCAAGATGGCGAACATACAGTTATGTTGTGCAGCCCACACGGAAACAAGTTGTTCGCAAAACAGCTTGGATGCGGCATACAAACCGGAAGGCTGAACGCTCGATGTCTCCGTCAACATACCTTCGCCTTTGATCGAACCATAGACATCCAAAGTGCTCGAAAATATAAAACGCTGTACGCCAGTCGGAAGGCCTCCCAATAACGTACGGGTTCCAAAAAGGTTATCATCAAAAACTCGCTCGACATGGTTGGCATCACTGACTACCTTGGGGGTAAATGCACCAAGGTGAAAAACAGTATCAATTCTGGCTATACCATTCTGACGCCAGTATTTTGAAGTCAAATCGTTCAGAGAACCTTGCAACCACTGCACATGAGAATATTCAGACACTTCAGGCTGACGCGACAACAGAAACAATCTAATGCCAGAAACCTCCGAAAGTCTCCGCGCAAGATGTGAACCAATGAACCCGCTGGCACCCGTCACGAGCACGGCTTGTCCATCAAGTGATTTCATATCACTTGATGATCCATGGCTACTAACTCAGGAAAAGTTGTTAATACCGGATCAACATCCATACCACGAATCCACAATAAATCATCAGGCAAAGGGTTGATTTTCTTCTCCAGTGATGGAAATTCTCCTTTCAGTGCAATGTCACAATAGATTTCAGGCATATTCAAACCGGCTTTCGTAAAGAAGTAATGCGTCGTAAAAAAACGACTGATGTTTATTTCCGTCACATATGGAAGGCCATCGAACCCATAGGTCATATCCACGCCATAGATTCCATGTGGCCGAGAATCCATGGTCATAATAGCATCCTGTGCTAATCGGTCAACTGTAGCATCAGAACATGTCTGTCCCACACCCGTAACTCCCGTAACTCCAGATAAAGTCCGGTTGCCAAAATTCCAGCTTAAGCGCTTGCGGGTTTGCGCTACAAC
>JAUZQM010000019.1 GCA_030950985.1 Mariprofundaceae bacterium
TCCGTTGCTTGGGTTATATAACTCGCCACGTCCGCCTACCCCCCCGCCCTTAAACTCCCGCCGCCCCCCAAAACTCCCCACTTCCAAAACATGCCGAATTTAGAACCTAAGCATACAACGTGCGTAACATCAGTGAAATAAAAAAAGATATTTGATTGCCATGCTGAATCGTTACAATCAGCCACATAAATGGTTGCTACGTTTTAAATGTTAAATGGAAAAAATACTTCACGTAAGTGACAAAGGATTAATTATGACCGAACAACTTAGTGTATTAACACTTATTCTTGATGCAGGTATTGTTGTAAAGGGTGTACTTGTTTTGCTGCTGATTTTATCCATTTCATCTTGGGGTATTATTTTTAATAAATGGCGTATTTATCGAAAGGTACGCAAAGAAGCGGCATCATTTAGTGATACATTCTGGGGTGGCACGGATATGGAACAAGTGCTTGCCAGTATTCCCAAGGAATATCCCAATAGTCCGCTGCCTAATATTTTTCAGGCAGGTTATCGGGAATATATCCGCCAACGTCATGATTCCAGACCAAGTACAGACAACCATATCATTGCAGGGGATGGACTGGATGGTATTCATCGTGCGTTGGATGCTGCGCTATCGCGTGAACTTGAAGATTTATCACGCCATTTATCTTTTTTAGCCACCGTGGGTTCGACAGCACCATTCATTGGTTTGTTTGGCACAGTATGGGGAATTTTGACGGCGTTTCAGGGTATTGCAGTCAGTCAAAACACATCATTAACTGCGGTCGCACCGGGTATTGCAGAAGCTTTGGTCGCCACTGCATTTGGTTTGGTGGCTGCGATTCCTGCCGTGGTTGCCTACAATAAATTCACCACTGATTTGAAACGCCAAGCTGCTGGTATGGAACAGTTTGCATCTGAATTTCTAAATATTATGTCACGCCATATTCGCCGAGCCACATCATGAGTTTAGACAATAAACAGTGGAGTAGCCATCGAAAATGGACCAGTGAAACAGCACCGATGTCTGATATCAATGTCACACCATTGGTCGATGTCATGCTCGTTTTGCTGATTATTTTTATGGTCACAGCGCCGTTATTGACCCAAGGTATCAATGTCGATTTACCTGATGCTCATGCGCCCGAAATGGAACAACATGTTGAACCTTTGGTTATCACCATTCAAAAAGATAGTTCGATTCACATGCAAAAACATGCTGTAACTTTGAAACAACTCACCGCTCGTCTTCAAGGTATGCGTGAGAATAATCCTAATTTACCTGTGTTTATTCGTGGTGATGCAGAAACACCCTATCAAGCCATTGCTCAAGTGATGGGGCATTTGCAAAGCATGAATATTAAGAAAGTTGGACTGGTGACTGAACCCATTCATGAATAATAGTTATGTGACATCGTTTCGTATCTGGGATGCTTTATTGGCTGTCGTTGCCCATGTATGTGTGGCGATCATCATGATTTATTTGGCATGGTGGCAATCCCAAGATACACCTGACAAACCCGTTCTTAAACATATTGAAATCAATATTATTTCTGCCAAAGAACTTGAAAAAATGCAACACAAACAGCCTGCTAAGGTTAAAAAACAACCTATCAAGCAGCATATCGCACCCAAAGTTCATCCCAAACCTAAAGCCAAGCCTTTGCGTCATATCAACCCTAAATTACCACCTAAAGCTGTCGTTCACCCTAAACCTAAGATAAAAAAACAAGCTAAGAAAACAAAAAAAGTACAGGAAGACCCTAATTTTGACCCTTTTGCCCCCGTTCAATCCAGTAGTGATGCTACACCCAAACGACATGCTAAAAAGAAACCTGATATTGCCATGTTAATGGAACAACAATTATCACAAAAAGAAATTGAGCAATACATTCACATGATGCAACGATCTGTTCAGCAACACTGGAAAGTTCCGGGTGGTATTGCTGACAAGCTTCCCGATCCTTTGGTTGAAATGATACTCAAGCCCAATGGTCGTATTGTCAGCATTCGTATTTTGGAATCATCAGGCGATCCAACCTTTGATCAAACATTGATTGCAGCGATTTATGCATCCGAACCCTTTCATATACCTCAACAACAATTTGAATCTTTTCGTAAGAATCATCTTCGTTTTCATCCACTTTAATGCCTAACACTCATCATTCATTACATATTTGGGTCGATGCCGATGCATGCCCAGTCGCTATTAAAGAAATCTTATTTCGTGCGGCGGAACGCACGCAAACCATGACAAGCTTGGTTGCCAACAGTGCCTTACGCATCCCTAAATCGTCATATATTGATATGTTACAAGTCGGTGCTGGATTTGATGTTGCCGATGATAAAATAGTATCACTTTTAACAGTAGGGGATCTGGTGATTACCAGTGATATTCCTTTGGCTGATGAGGTTCTAGAACATCAGGCTTATGCGCTAAGTCCGCGTGGTGAATTGTTTTCTTCCGATACCATTAAATCACGCCTTCAAATGCGTGATTTTTTAGAAACACTGCGTGCCAGTGGTATTCATAGTGATCATACTGACGCATTTAAGCCAAGCGATAAACAAGCTTTTGCCAATCAATTGGATACGTTTCTAAATAAACGATGTCATGTTTAGCCAAAAAATAAGCGTCATTCCATGCTTAGGAAGTGGGGGGGGTGTGGCGGGGGAAAGAGGAAAGAGGGTGGGGGCAAAGAGCCCGCCGCGCATAAATAAAAAAAAACAA
>JAUZQM010000002.1 GCA_030950985.1 Mariprofundaceae bacterium
TTTAGCCGCGCTCTGATACTTCATTCGGCGCGGCTAAAGCCGCACTTCCAAAGTCCTGAACACAGAGCAATCTTCATCCCTGAAAACCGATTAAAAGACCACAGAATGATGGCGTGCGTAACATCAGTTATAGAATATTCATAGATCCTCGAGTGCTTATGTCGAGGATTCTTTTGTTTCAAACAGTAGATGCCCGATAAAAGATTTCGGGCATGACAATATTTTCATTATCTCGGAAGTGCGGCTTTAGCCGCGCTCAATCCACGCATAAGGTATGGCTGAAGCCATACTTCCAAACACCTGAATCCTTACACATTTCCTCGCCACTCTTTTCCCACCCAATCTCGCGATGAAAAATTAGGATAACGTGCATTGGTGAAATAAAGCCCACGTGCAGGTGCGGTTGCAGCGGCTTGTTTCCGATCTTTGACGGCGAGAATGTCCGCAAGTTGCTGCGGTGACCAACGCCCAATACCCACTTGAATTAAATTGCCGATAATATTTCGTACCATATGATACAAAAAAGCATTGGCGGCAATATTGATGTGGATTTCCCAACCTTGACGAACAATATCAATATGATTGATGGTACGAATAGCTGTGTGTGCTTGACAGTGAGCAGCGCGAAAAGAGGTAAAATCATGTGTACCTAACAGATATGGAATGGCTTCCTGCATTGCATCGATATCAATCGAGCGAGGCATCCACCAATGTCGCCAAGCTGCAAGCACGGACGGTGTTGTTCGGTTCCAAATTTGATAACGGTAACTGCGTTCAAGGCATGAAAAGCGTGCATGAAAATCATCTTCAACAGGCAATACACCCGTCACTATTAAACCTTCTTTGATTTGATGATTGATGCCTTGTGTGTAAGCACGGGCGGAACGCTGCCAACGCGCTTGTGATATATCGGCATGAACCAACATGGCTTCAGCATGTACACCGCTATCGGTACGTCCTGCACAAATGGTTTTAATCGGACGACCTTCCAAGCTTTGCAAGGCTTTTTCTAAGGTTGCTTGTGCGGATGTGGCATTATCCTGCCGTTGCCAGCCATGATAAAAATGACCATCAAATTCGACAACCATCGCAATTCGTTGTGTGGCTTCTGTAGTCAATGAAACACTCCAATGTTGATGAAAATCCATACCAGCATGATGAAAATACTTCGTAGCAAGTATGCTTGTTGGATGCCATCAGATTTTATGCGTAGAGAAAAATCTGGGGGGAAATTTACGGGTTCCCAATGCTGCCAAAGATGTTTGGCACAACGCTCTGAATAGTGTTGCATCTGCACTAATAAACTTAAAAATAGCGGCGGTAATTGGGATATTTTTTGTACAGCTTGCAACCAAGGTGTTTGATTCCAACGGCGATAATGGCGACGAATCAATGCACGAACCAAAAGGTTCATGCGTGGAAAAAGACAAAGATAAGGATACAACATGCGGTGCAAACGTGGGTAATGGGAAACAGCTCGAATCCATTGGTCGATTGGAAATAAATGCCCCAACAACATAGCAAGGGTAAACATCGCAAGCCAGTGCAATGCTAAATTCCCACCTAACGCCACACCTTCTTGGCTGATGGGTATAAAAAAATGAGGAAAAATAAGTGCGCCGGGTGTAAATATCGCATGCAACAGCAAGGTTGGAATCAAAATCCAACGTACTAATTGCCAAGTCCGCCAACACAGGCGTACAGCGGCTTGTTTATCGCTCGATAAAACAAAAATAATCAGCACCAGAAAACAAATTTGCAACACGTGTTCATACCACGTTTCAAGCCAGAAAGAGCTAGCAATGCACAGTGCGGCAAGCCCTAGTCGCATGCCGATTAAATACCGTTACCATCCAAAAAATCTTCAAGTTTTTGATGTTCT
This sequence comes from Mariprofundaceae bacterium, assembly GCA_030950985.1. Taxonomy (GTDB): domain Bacteria; phylum Pseudomonadota; class Zetaproteobacteria; order Mariprofundales; family Mariprofundaceae. The sequence continues at coordinate 1,883 of JAUZQM010000002.1, forward strand.
TTGGACATATCACGTTTGACTTGCTCATCATGGTCATGGTTGGAGTTATTGGCTTGTTCGTTGGCATGAAAACCATCAATACGTTCATTGATGTCATCCATCAAGCTCAAGACATGGGTCAATACTTGGGCGACAGGGTCAGGCATTTGATGGTGATCCAAGTTAATACGACCATTTTCAAAGATAGGTTCATTTTTACCCACAACCGTACCGGGGATGCCAATCACGGTGGCATGTTCAGGCACATCCTTGAGTACCACTGAATTGGCACCAATGCGTGATTGTGCGCCAATGGTGATGGCTCCCAAGATTTTTGCGCCCGTCCCAACAATCACCCCATCTTCTAAGGTAGGATGACGTTTTTCTTTGCGCCATGTTGTGCCACCCAAGGTAACACCATGATAAAGGGTGACATCGTTGCCAATTTCAGTGGTTTCACCAATCACCACACCCATGCCGTGATCGATAAAGAAACCCTTGCCAATGCTTGCACCGGGGTGAATCTCAATACCTGTAAACCAACGCGCAACATGGGAAATCCAGCGACCACACCAGAGAAAACCATGTGTCCAACAAATATGGGCGAGGCGATACATCCAAATAGCGTGTAAACCTGGATAGCAGGTCAACACTTCCCAAGCCGAACGTGCGGCAGGATCTCGATCAAAAACAGTGCGAATATCATTGCGAATCATAGAAAACATGGCGGCAAGCTATAGGACGTTTTGAGCAGATGACAATGCGGCATCGTTACCTGCCACACTCCATACCGCATCAGCATCAAGGTAATGCTGACTCCAAGCCTGAATTTCATCGAGTTTGACCGCCTTCACAGCCTCAATCCATTGTTGTTGAGAGAGCAAGTTGGGCTCATCCAAACGGTTCGCCAAATACATCATATTGCCTTCAATGGAATCCATGCCCATACGAAATTGAACTTCCATTTGGCGTTGCGCACGCGCCAATAAGGGCGCATCAATATGGGTAGCAAACTGTTGCATGTTTTCCTGCAAAAGTTCAATACATGCTGCCACCATCGTTGGATGGGTATCACAACTCACCGACCATAAACCAGCATCGGATAAGGGTGATAAATGGGATGAAACGCTGTACGCCAAACCACGACGTTCACGAATTTCACGAAACAACATCGAACTCATACCACCACCCAACATTTGATTGGCAAGCCAAGCCAATGGTCGTTCATCGGAGGCTGCTGAAATGCAAGGTAAACTCGCAACGACTTGAACTTGCTCCATATCACGTTCAAAAAAATGTTTGCCAACCTGCAAAATTGGTGGTTTCCGTTGTGTGCTTGATTGGGATGGTTTCCATGTACGTTGTTGCACGGCAGCCAAGACATCATCATGTTGAATATTGCCCGATGCAGCAATCAACAAACGTGGTGGACGGTAGTTATGTTCCAAATAATGTCGTAAATCTTGACTGGATAAGTGAGATAATACATCGCGTGTACCCAGTGTCGGTTTGCCGACTTGTTGCCCTGCATAAACAGCTTGAATATGTCGATCATAAAACCATTCATCAGGGTTATCTTCCACCATACCCATTTCAGAGAAAATGACTTCCCGCTCCCGTTTCCATTCATCTTCGGGTAAAGCAGGTTCAAGCACCATATCCATCAATATGTCTAAGGCTTGCGCTGCATCTTCATGCAATACTTGCGTGTGAAAACAAGTGCGCTCACGAGAAGTAAACGCATTGGTATGCCCCCCTAACTGATCCAATGTTTCAGAAAGAGCATGCACATCCAAGTGGCGTGTTCCTTTGAATAACATGTGTTCCAAAGCGTGTGCGATGCCTGCTTGTTCGGGTGATTCATCTCGGCTACCAACATCTACAAAAATGCCTAAAGCCACACTTTGTGCATCGGGCATAGGATGAGAAATCACCAAAGGGTGATGGGGAAGCTGTGTTTCTTGTGTCCATGTTGCTGGCATAATGTTCCTTTTTCCGTGTGTTATTGCTGAATATATTGATGTTTTAAATGACGGGGGCAATGGTGAATCGTTTATTAAGACAAGACAAAACAAAATAATTTAGTCTATAGTTGAGGAATGAAAATACCTACTCTTACCTCACTTCTTTTCACATGGATGCTTGTATCTTCGCCGTTGTATGCTGAAGAGCCTTCAGGTGATGCCAACCTAAAAAAAGAGTTAGCACCACCCAGTGCAACGTCGGGAAATGCTGAAATTCGTTCCTATACCCGTGAAGATAAAGCCAAAATTACGGAATACTCAAAACATGGGCATGTCTATTTGATTAAAGTGCAACCTGCAAATGGTTTACCTGCCTATTATTTGGAAGATTCCACGGGTGATGACACGTTTAATCAGAGTTTACCCGGTGGTTATCAACGTATCAATCCACCCATGTGGATTATCAAAGAATTTTAATGAGTGTGATTGAATTACCGCAACTCACACTTATTACACAATGCTCTCGCTTGCCTAGCACAGAAGCTTTTTTTAGTTGTCTTCAACAAGCGTTAGATGGTGGAGTCAAACAAGTCTTAGTGCGTGAAAATGATATGGATTCTTCTCATTTACTCTCCTTTTCCTCGCGTGTCAGGACAATGACAAATGATTATCAAGCCAAACTTATCATCCATAGTCAAGCCGATATTGCGCAAGCTGTGGGCGCTGATGGTGTTCATGTATCACGTATGAATATGGGCGAGATTCCTGCCATTCGTCAGTGGTTTTCTACATCCGATATATTGATTTCCGCTGCTTGCCATAACCTTGCAGAGTTAAAACAAGCGGAACATTGGGGTGCAGATTACGTCTTTTTATCCCCTGTATTTCCAACAAAAACGCACCCTGAAAGCAAGGCACTTGGTGTTGATTCCTTTGAACAACTTGCAGCATCTAGCTCACTTCCAGTGATTGCATTGGGTGGCATTGATGAGAAAAATAGATCCCAATTGGCTCGTTATCCTGTTGCTGTCATCGGTGCATTGTTGGATGCTGAAAACCCTAAGTTAGCTGCTCAACATTTATCTCTTTGTTCCTAGGAGTCTGATATGTCCAACCCCTATCAAACCGCCGCTATTTTAATTATTGGCAATGAAGTGCTTTCAGGTCGAACCCGAGAAGCCAATGCTTGGTATGCGGCAAAGAAGCTTTTTGAGCAAGGGTGTAAGCTGGCTGAAGTTGCCATCGTTCCTGATGTGCATGATGATATTGTGAGTACATTGCAACGCTTATCACAGCGTTATGATGCCGTGATTACATCGGGTGGCATTGGTCCCACACATGATGATATTACCATGCAAGCGGTAGCAGATTGTTTTGCTGTGCGACTCTTAGAACACGCTGAAACCATGCAAAAACTTTATGAACAATTTGGGCAAGATGTTGATGAAGGTCGGCGGCGTATGGCACGTTTGCCTGAAACATCTGAACCGATTGTCTGTTCAGCTTCCTTGATGCCCGGAGCGCATATTCAGAATGTGTATGTGTTGGCAGGTGTACCCAGTATTTTTGCATCGCAACTCGATTCCTTTTTACATCACTTTGCAGGGCAAGCTTTTATACGCAAAGAAATTGATGTGTATATGGCAGAGAGTCGCTTTGCAGCCGCACTCACAAAGGTGCAAGCGAGCTTTCAAGATGTGGAAATTGGATCGTACCCAGTGATGTGTGTGGATCATCCTTGTGGAAAAATTTGTTTAAGCAGCCAGAATCCTGAAAGCTTAGAGAAAGCGCTTCAAGCAGTGCGTCAAATGATTGAGGATTTGTAAAAATTCTTCATGCCTGTGATTGTGTCATCATAGAAGCATGACAAGTTCCTATTTTACATTCGGCTCAAGCGTGTTTCAATCTCGCCATGCAATCATCAGCGAAACATCTTCATATTCTTGGTATTTGTGGCACAGCTATGGCTGCCATTGCCAAACTAGCGCTCGACTCAGGCTGGCATGTCACAGGTTCTGACGCAGGGATATACCCTCCGATGTCGGATTATTTACATGATTTAGGCATTCACGCGACACCTTTTTCTAAAGATAACCTTCAACCACGACCACAACTTTGTGTCATTGGCAATGCCATGAGTCGCGGCAATATCGAAGTCGAAATAATTTTGAACGAAGGCTTCAACTATTGCTCAGGACCAGAATTTGTAGGGCAATATATTTTACCTAAAAGGCATGCTGTCGTGGTCGCGGGCACGCATGGTAAAACCAGCACATCCTCGATGTTGGCGCATATTCTTGAGCAAGCCAAACAAGCCCCGGGTTTTTTGATTGGTGGTATGCCTAAAAACTTTTCAGGTGGTGCACGTTTAGGCTCTGGAAAAACGTTTATTTTGGAAGGTGATGAATATGACACCGCTTTTTTTGATAAACGTTCAAAATTTTTACATTATCATGCCCAAACCTTAATTCTTAATAACCTTGAATATGACCATGCGGATATTTTCCCTGATTTAGCGGCCATTCAACGGCAATTTTCTCATCTTTTACGCACGGTTCCCAGTACAGGACACATCATTCGTAATGCCGATGAAACTCATTTTGATGATGTTTTCGCACAAGGCTGTTGGACACCTGTCGTTGAGTTTGCCCATTACCCCCACCCTGATGCAGCATGGCAATGGGAATCCATCACACTCGATGGCTCACAGTTTCGTATCTATTATCATGGAGAAATGGTGCTCGAAACATCATGGGAAAGTATTGGTGTACATCAAGTTGCCAATGCTTGTGCCGCTACTGCCGCCGCACACACATTGGGGGTAAGCATACCCATCATTGAACAAGCATTGGCATCTTTTGCAGGGGTAAAACGACGTATGAGTTTGGTTGGCATAGCCAATGGCATACGTATTTTCGATGATTTTGCCCACCATCCAACAGCAATTTCAGGTATCGTTTCAGCGACCAAGGCTGCCATGAAACATCAGGATAAAACCTTGTGGGTTATTGTTGAACCACGCTCCAATACCATGCGAAGCAAAGTTCATCAGCAACGTTTACCCCAGTGTTTTGCTGCTGCTGATGCCGTCATTTTTACACCGCCATCGCATCGCAATCTTGCCAATGATGCGATATTGGATTTAGAGACTGTCTGCCAAGCCATCGGTTCAAAAGCACATATCATGGAGAACACGGAAACCATTATTAAATATATTGCATCGCATGCTCAAGATGGTGATGATGTGTTGATTCTGTCCAATGGTGGTTTTGACAATATTCATCAACGCTTACTTCAAACCTTGCAGAAAAAAACATGATGCAAGGGGAATTTTATGGTGTCTTGCTCATCATTATCATCACATAACCTTAGCGTTTTAAACGATAATAAGCCGATTGTTCTTTATTCCAGAAATGGCGATACTCCTCCGCAGACACTTCACCATCATGGTTTCTATCCATGCGAGAAAACCTTACTTTAGCCCGTTGTTGAACCATGCTCATATATTCTGCATAAGAAACAGTTTCAGACATATCCCCATCCAATGCCATGAATGTATCGACAATTTTATCTGTGGGACTTTTCACTCCAGCATAGCCTACAAAAGGCAGTGATAAAATGAATAATAAAAGGCTAAGCTTGCGCATAAAAACTCCTTAGACAAACGAGCATAAGCATAACAAACTTTTAATAACAGGCGAGGGTAAGGTGAAAACATATTTAGATTTGATGCAATATGTACATGAACAAGGTACGCAAAAAGGCGACCGCACAGGTACTGGAACTCGTTCCGTCTTTGGTTATCAAATGCGCTTCGACTTACAGCAAGGTTTCCCTTTGGTTACCACTAAAAAAATTCACTTCAAGTCCATTGTTCATGAATTATTATGGTTTTTAAAAGGTGATCAGAACACTGCATATTTACAAGATAATGGCGTAAAAATATGGAATGAATGGGCGCGTGATGATGGTGATTTAGGCCCTATTTATGGTTATCAATGGCGTAACTGGCCATGCCCTGATGGTCAACATATCGATCAAATATCAATGCTCATTGAACACATAAAAAATAAACCCAATTCACGACGCTTGATTGTATCTGCTTGGAATGTCGCCGATTTACCTGATGAATCTATTTCACCCCAAGACAATGTTGCGCACGGAAAAATGGCGCTCGCACCTTGCCATGCATTTTTTCAATTTTATGTGGCAGATGGCAAATTATCCTGCCAACTTTATCAGCGTTCTGCCGATATTTTTTTAGGTGTACCCTTCAATATCGCATCGTATGCACTATTGACCATGATGATTGCCCACGTCTGTCATTTAGAAGTCGGGGAATTTATTCATACGCTGGGTGATGCCCATTTGTATAACAACCATCAGCAACAAGTTCTTGAACAATTATCAAGGCAACCTTATCCCTTACCCAGGATGAAACTGAATAAGAATATTCAAAATATCTTTGATTTTACGTTTGATGATTTTACTTTAGAAGATTACACATCCCATGCAGGGATTCGTGCTCCCATTGCAATTTAATATGAATATTTCACTCATTTGGGGCATGGATCGCAATCGTTTAATTGGCTGTAACGATGCCTTACCTTGGCATTTACCTGCTGATATGCAGTGGTTTCGCAAACATACGCTTGGTAAACCTATATTGATGGGGCGAAAAACTTACGAATCCATCGGTAAACCGCTACCGAAAAGGTTAAACTTGATTCTAAGCCGGCAAGCTGATTTACATATTGACGGTTGTGAAGTGGTACAAAATTTAGAAGCTGCTATAAAAGCCGCCAAGTCTCATGATGAATTGATGGTGATGGGCGGAGCTGAAATTTATCGTATGCTTTTACCCCATGCCAATCGCTTGTATATCACCCATATTGAGCAACGTTTCACGGGTGATACATGGTTTCCTGAATTTGATTTATCTGCATGGCATTTATTACATCAAGAAACACATCCATCCGATGATAAAAATAAATACCCATATCGTTTTGAGATTTGGCAGAAATAAAGTCAAGACATAAAAAAAAACCCGCTGGAATCATAAAGATTCAACAGCGGGTTTGGAATAAATTCTTGGCATCGACCTACTCTCCCACAGCGAACGCTGCAGTACCATCGGCGCA
>JAUZQM010000020.1 GCA_030950985.1 Mariprofundaceae bacterium
GCAAGCAAGTCCAAGAAACATTAAAATTATGTAGGGAAAATGCCGAACGTATTTTTATTCATGAACTGATTAATAAGATTTCAATGAAATTCATGGTTAATACGAGCTGAAATAGCACTATTTTGGCGAAGGTATTGATCATCACCTACAATAGAAATTAATTTTACAATATCATCTCGATAAGCTGTCCAAGAATGGAGTAAACCTCGTTTCATTTGATAAGTCTCAGGGCTTTCATATGTTTACATATGAAACGTTGTATGCGCGACATAAACACCATAAAAGTCTCTCTGAGAATATAAAAGTGACGCTATAAAATCGAATATATACTGATATTATACCCCATAATCATTAAATCAACTCTACTATTCTGCAAAAAGGAGGCTCTATATGCTCGCTGAAAAGTCAAAATGATAATGGCTGATAGCTGAATTTATAAATCGCTTGGATATTGCTTTACGTTGTCATATCTAGGAGTCTTGCGAACCATTATATCATTGATTGTTTTCATGACCCTGCGTGAGAATACCGACAAACAAGGTCATCAATTTATTATCATTCAGACCTTTGTAGAAATATTGAACCCTATATTCTATGTGTAACATCAATATATAAAAAATACAGTTCAAAAATAAAAATAATATGTGAGGAAAATATATGGACGAAGTTCTAAATCCAGCAACACCTATTCTGATTGAAGATGAGATGAAACACTCCTATTTAGATTATGCGATGAGTGTTATTATCGGTCGTGCATTGCCTGATGCGCGCGATGGTTTAAAGCCTGTGCATCGTCGTATTTTGTATGCCATGCAAGATTTGGGTTGTACGCATGAGAAGCCTTATAAAAAATCTGCCCGTGTCGTCGGTGATGTCATTGGTAAATATCATCCGCATGGTGATATCGCCGTTTATGATGCTTTGGTACGGATGGCACAACCTTGGAGTATGGGTCATGTATTGATTGATGGTCAGGGTAACTTTGGTTCAGTGGATGGTGATTCACCTGCTGCCATGCGTTATACTGAATCACGCATGAGTAAACTTTCAGCTGAATTATTGGCTGATATTGATAAAGATACCGTCGATTTTGGATCAAACTACGATGATTCATTGTCCGAACCCAAAGTTTTACCTGCTAAATTTCCATGTTTATTGGTCAATGGTTCACAAGGTATTGCTGTGGGCATGGCAACCAATATTCCTCCCCATAATTTGAAGGAAACGATCGATGTAACCCTTGCGTTGATTGATAACGCCAATGTTGATGATGATGCGTTGATGCAACTGATGCCAGGGCCTGATTTTCCAACAGGTGGCTTTATTTATGGTCGCAAAGGTATGCGCGATGCATTCCTTACAGGGCGTGGATCAGTCACCATGCGTGCCAAAGCATCGGTAGAAACGCATGCTCGCACCAAACGATCCGCATTGATTATTTCAGAGTTACCTTATCAAGTAAATAAGGCTAAATTGATTGTTCATATTGCTCATTTAGTCCGTGATAAAAAGCTTGAAGGTATTTCTGAACTTCGTGATGAATCTGATCGACAAGGTATGCGCATTTACATTGAATTGAAGCGCAATGAAATTCCAGAAGTCATCCTAAACAACCTTTATAAACAAACGCAACTTCAATGTAATTTTAGCTGCAATATGTTAGCACTTTTGGATGGTCAGCCTAAATTATGTGGTGTGCGCGAATTATTACTTCACTTTATTGATCACCGTCGCCAAGTCGTCACACGTCGCTGCTTGTTTGAGTTAAATAAAGCCGAAGCACGCGCTCATATTTTACAAGGTTTGTTGATTGCTTTGGATAGCATTGATGCGGTTATTAAATTAATTCGCGGAAGTCAAACAGGTGCCGAAGCGAAAACAGGCTTAATCGATACATTTGGCTTGTCCGATAAACAATCGCAAGCAATTTTAGATATGCGTTTACAACGTCTAACGGGTTTGGAATACGATAAAATTAAGCGTGAATTTGAAGATATTCAAGTGATTATCACACGCTTAAAAGTCATTTTAGCAGACCAAAGTGAATTGATGAAAGTCATTCGTACGGAATTGGTAGAACTTTGTGATAAATATTCGAATCCTCGTCGTTCTGAAATCATGGATGAAACAGCTGAATTATCTGTGGAAGATTTGATTACCGAAGAAGATATGGTGGTCACGATTTCCAATGAAGGTTACATCAAGCGGAATGCAACCAGTCTTTATCGTGCGCAACGCCGTGGTGGTAAAGGCAAAACAGCCATGACCACCAAAGAAGAAGATTTTGTCACCCAGTTAATGGTGGCATCAACGCATGATTATTTGTTGTTTTTCTCTGATAAAGGGCGTGTTTTCCTCAAAAAAGTCTATGAATTACCACAAGCAGGACGTGCAACACGTGGTAAAGCTTTGATTAACTTATTACCCGTTGAAAAGAATGAAAAAATTTCAGCAACCTTGGCAATTCGTGAATTTGATGATGACCATTTTATTGTCATGGGTACGAAAAAAGGTGTCGTGAAGAAAACCAAGCTCTCTGAATATAAAAATATTCGTAGCAATGGCATTATTGCTATCAGACTTGATGACGATGATGAATTGGTAGGTGTGATTCGTTCCAATGGTGAACAGGATATTATGTTGGCATCCAGTGGCGGAAAATTGATTCGTTTTGCTGAAACAGATGTCCGTTTTATGGGTCGCAGTACGCGTGGTGTAACAGGTATGCGTTTACCTGAAGATAATACAGTCATTTCTATGACCTTGGTGGCTGAAAAGGCATCCTTGTTGGTGGTGTCTGAACATGGTTATGGTAAACGTACCTTGGTTTCAGAATACAACCGTCAAAAACGTGGTGGTCAAGGTGTCTTCACACTCAAAACAGGTGATCGTAATGGTCATGTTGTGGCAACGATTCAAGTTCTTGATGATGATCAAGTGATGATGATTACAGATACGGGTCGCTTGATGCGCATGGGTATGGGTGGGGTTTCCATCATTGGTCGCAATACACAGGGTGTAACGTTGATCAAGTGCAATAAAAAAGAACGCGTGATTGGTGCTGTTCGTGTCCTCGAAAAACAAGATGACGATGATGTTGAAATGAATGAATCTCAGGGTGATGTTAGTGACGTTGAGGGTCATGTTGGTGATGAAGCATGATTGATCGCAAAGCATTTCGTCAAAACTTTGAAGTCATGCAGGCAGGCTTAGCTCGACGCAACTCCGATTTGGTTGCTGAAGGCTCTGCTTGGTCAAAAGCCAAAGCCTTGGATATTGCTCAACGTGATATCAAAGCCAAATCCGAAGCTTTGCAAGCTGAACGCAACAGCGTATCTAAAATGATTGGTGAAAAGAAACGTGCGGGTGAAGATGTTTCAGATATCATGAAAAAGATGGGTGAAGCTGCCAAAGCGGTAAAAGTCTTGGATACTCAAGCCAAAGAAGCGGAAGAAGCCTTTGTGTCTGCTTTGATGGAAATTCCCAATATTCCGCATCATTCTGTACCTGATGGCGCAGATGAAACAAGCAATGTTGAGATTCGCCGCTGGGGAAATCCTCGCCAAGATGAGGTTCCACCCCATTGGGATATTGGCGAAGCTTTGGGTATTTTAGATTTTGATGCAGGTGTCAAATTGGCAGGTAGTCGGTTTTCTGTCATTCGTGGTGTGGGCGCACGTTTAGAACGTGGTTTGATGCAATTCATGTTGGATATGCATGTGGATCAACATGGTTATGAAGAAGTTTGGGTGCCTGCCATTGCCAATCGAAAAACCTTAACGGGAACTGGTCAACTGCCTAAATTTGAAGATGATTTGTATCGACTTGAAGGGGAAGATGCTTTTCTGATTCCCACCGCTGAAGTGCCTGTCACCAATCTTTATCAAGATGACATTTTGAATCCATCATCGTTACCGATTAAACATTGTGCTTACACCCCATGTTTTCGCCGTGAAGCAGGTTCAGCAGGGCGAGATACACGCGGTATGATTCGTCAACATCAATTTGATAAAGTGGAAATGGTGCAGTTGGTACATCCTGATGATGCACTGACAACCTTAGATGAGATTACAAAGCATGCCGCAGCAATTTTGGAAGCCTTAGACTTGCCTTATCGTGTGGTGAATTTATGCGCGGGTGACATCGGTTTTTCTGCTCAAAAAACCTATGATCTTGAAGTTTGGTTACCTAGCCAATCGTGTTATCGTGAAATTTCTTCATGTTCATCGTTTGGTCAATTTCAAGGGCGACGTGCAAGCATTCGTTTTCGTTCCGAATCTGGTAAACCCGAAGCCGTGGCAACGCTCAATGGTTCAGGTTTAGCCATTGGACGTACGTTGGTAGCAATTCTCGAAAATGGTTGGCAAGCCGATGGTTCGGTCATCATTCCGAAAGTATTGCGCCCCTATGTGGGCAATTTGGAACGTATTGAAGCATCCTGAACTGCATGAATGAGCATCTCAACATCGAAGCTTCTTGGAAGCATGTTTTATCGGACGCTTTCAAGAAGTCTTCCATGCATGACTTGCGTGTTTTTTTATGCCAACGTCAACAAGAGGGTGCGAAGATTTATCCACCAAACCATGATTTTTTTTCAGCTTTTAATATCACCCCCTTTGAACAAGTGAAGGTCGTGATTTTGGGGCAAGATCCTTATCACGGCGAAAGTCAGGCACATGGTTTATGTTTCTCCGTTGCACCGCATGTGCCTTTACCGCCGTCACTGCGTAATATTTTCAAAGAACTAAGTGATGATTTGCATATCCCTATCCCCGAACATGGCTGTTTAACCCATTGGGCAAGGCAAGGTGTTTTATTGTTAAATAGTGTATTGACGGTAGAGAAAGGCAAAGCCAATGCACACCAAGGTCAAGGTTGGGAAACATTTACAGATGATGTCATTGCAGTGTTGAACGAAAAAAAAGAACATCTTGTGTTTATTTTATGGGGTGCTTATGCGCAAAAAAAAGCATCTTTTGTGGATGAAAATAAACATTTGATCATCAAAGCACCTCATCCTTCACCTCTTTCATCGTACCGAGGATTTTTTGGTCAACATTATTTCTCGCGTATCAATGAAGATTTACAAGAGCATGGCATGGCAGCGATTGATTGGCAGTTACCACCTTTAGAAGAAGCCAAACAACAATTCCAAAGTATTGAAAAAATGAACCAGACGGTATTGCATGACTGATATTTTACTCACCACACTCAATGCACGTTATGTTCATACATCGATTGGTTTACGTTATTTATTGGCAAATCTCCATGAACTTGAAACACAAAGTGAGATCATAGAATTTACCATCAATGACCAAGTGCAAGATATCGCGGAACAGTTGCTTGCAAAACAGCCCCGCATCATTGGTTTGGGTGTGTATATTTGGAATGCCCTTGAAATATCCGCATTGATTGAAACATTGAAAAAAGTTTCCCCTGAAACCATCTTGGTACTCGGTGGCCCTGAAGTCAGTTATACACCCATACGTGTCAATATGGATGCTGCGGATGTCATTATTCAGGGTGAAGGTGAGTGGGCTTTTTATGATGTGTGTAAAAAAATATTACTGGGTGATATGCCAGAAAATCGCATCATCAAAGCTGATGTAGTTCCTTTGGATAATCTTGTTTTACCTTATCGTTTTTACACCGATGACGATGTAAAACACCGTTATATGTATGTGGAAGCATCACGAGGTTGCCCATTTACATGTGAATTTTGTTTATCTTCGATGGATAACCGCGTGCGTAACTTATTCATTGATAAGCTTTTAAATGAGTTTGAAATGCTTTGGCAACGTGGGGTGCGAAGCTTTAAGTTTATTGATCGAACGTTTAATTTAAATCCTCGTATTTCCAATAAAATTTTGGATTTCTTTCTTGCCAAAAACGAGCCTTATTTTGCTCATTTTGAAGTCATTCCCGATCACTTTCCTGCAAGTATCAAAGAACGTATTGGACAGTTTCCACCTGCTTCTTTGCAGTTGGAAATAGGTATCCAAACTTTAAACCCTGTGGTGGCTGAACGCGTGCATCGCAAGCTTAATCTTGAAAAAATTAAAGAAAATATCGCTTATTTATCTCATGAAACGAAAGCTCACATGCACCTTGATTTGATTGTCGGCTTACCAGGTGAAGATTTAAAGAGCTTTGGCCAAGGCTTAAACCAACTCTGTGCGCTTACTGATTCGGAGATTCAAATTGGTATTTTGAAGAATCTATCAGGCACGAGTTTATCACGTCATAATGACTTATGGGGCATGGTTTATTCAGATCAACCACCGTATGATATTTTAAAAAATAGTGTCTTATCTTTTGAGGATATTCAAAATATGAAACGCTTTGCACGCTTTTGGAACCTGTATCGCAACAGTGGGAATTTTAAAACATCGTTAGCTTATCTTTACGCTGATGATGATGTATTTATGGGATTTTTTAATTTTTCAACATGGGTTTACCAACAAACACAATCGACTTGGAAGATTTCATTAGAACGTTTGGCAAAACTGTTGTTTGATTATTTGAGCCAAGAAAAAAATATCTCTAAACCATTGATTGCGGATGCCTTATCGAATGATTTAATGAAACTTGAAGGGCGCGTGTTGCCGAATTTCTTAAAGCCCTTTGTAGCGTATATTCCCAAAGTAAAACAGAAAAAAGTATCAGGGCACAGTAAACGCCAGCAAAGACATATTCTTTAAGCCAAAATTTAACAGTACATCTTCGATAGTTTTTTTGGTGATACACCCAGCCAGTATAAAAAACGAATGCTCCACATCAAAGCAATGGTTTTGGCAATACCATGTTTTTCCCAACGGCGACTCGATGTTTCCACCTTTTGACGTAAGCAGGCAAGCTTTCCCAAAGTTCTAAGTTTTTTAGATAAAGCAACATCTTCCAATAACGCTATATCAGGAAACCCATTGATGTTTTCAAACACATCCTTGCGTACAAATTGACACTGATCGCCTGTCGATACTTTTGTCCAACGTGAACGAAGATTGATCATGCGTTCAATGATGCGAAACATGGGATATTTACCCGATAAGCGGACATCAAAACGCCCCCCCACCACATGAATATCATCCATCGCATCCTTTACGGCTTGCAAGCAGTTTGCATCCAAAATTGTATCAATATGCACAAATAACAAAATATCGCCGTGAGCTTGTTTTGCGCCTGTATTCATTTGCAAAGCACGTCCAGCATCACTTTGCACACAGTCAAAGCTGGAATTTTTCAAACTTTCCCATGTCCTATCCTTAGAACCACCATCACAAAAAATAACTTCCGCATCCTGTTGTAATGTTTGAAACATTGTTCTTTGTTGATGAAACATTGCCTGTTCGTTGAATACAGGAACAATGATTGAAATCGTCACCGTCAATCAGCACGCACACAGATTTTTGTCCAACCACTGCCTTCTTCTCGAAAATTGGTGACTTGCCCGCGCCACAAACGCCCTGCCATGGCAATTAAATTCTCACCATGCATGTAAAGTCGTACATCAAATTTATAATCCACATCTTCATGACGTACAACACTCGCAGGTACAAATTGTTGAACCACCGTATCGTTCGGATCCAATGCGTGAAAACGTTTGCGACTCATGGCTTTTCCTAACACCACACCTTTACCACCATGTCTTGCAGATGGTTTGAATACCCATTGTTTGCGTGTTTGCCAAAGCTCATCCATATCCGATTCACGCATCAAAGAAATTTTTGGTACAAGCTCACGAATCTGTTTGACTTGCTCGTCATCGATGCTCGATTCCAACACCCCTTCTCGCCACCAGTCTGCCATGCGCTCTTTATGACCTAAAAGGGCATAACTGCGTGGATATGGGTTCAGGTTGATTTGATTTGCCATTAATGCCTTACGAATATGCAGCAATTCGGGTGTATTCACATAAAAATCAGTGTGACGATTGTAAATCGCATCCAACCGTTGATTTTCAACATACAAACCATCGTCACATAACGATATATCTTCAGGGCTGACCACAAAAACCTGTCGACCATCTTGGCGCAGTAATGCTGCATAAGCTTGCATTTCAGGGTACATATATTGATGTGTGACATCATCATCCATAATCGCGATCGTTTGCCATGATGCTGGAAACATCGATAAAATGCGTGTTTTCAAATCATCAGACCATATCGATATATCATCTTGCGGCATCCAACCTGCATCACCGATATATAAACCACCTGCATTGTTATTGATTTCAATCAACTGGGGTTTGCCATCGGTTAAATGAAAATCAAATCCCATCAATATCGATGCTTCATGATGCATGGCATCAGCAGTGTCAGGCAAGTTTTCTTGGATGCTAGCAATATATTTTGGATTCTTTTTCAACGCAATCATACGGCGTGAAAATTCAAGCATGCTGTCAAAATCAGCTTGGGAAATAGAGACTTCTTCAAGTGCGGCAAGTGTATTCATCGGCGCAACATAAATGGCTAGCCCCATGAAATAAAGCCTACAAAAAATACAAGGCGTTATTTGACAGCTTATGGCATGGGCTATTCTCTATAGTTATTCAAGCATGAAAGTACGTCATGCCCGAGTTATTTTATCGGGCATCTACTGTTTGAAACAAAAGACCCTCGACACAAGAACTCGAGGGTGACGATGAATTTTGGAGTTTTCATGACTCTGGAAGTGCGGCTTTAGCCGCGCCGAATGAGCGGCCAAATTTAGAATCT
>JAUZQM010000021.1 GCA_030950985.1 Mariprofundaceae bacterium
TTGAATCCAGAATATTGCCTATTGGCAGTAGAGTGCGCATTATTTCGTTCATGGGTAGCTTCTTTTGTTTGGTTATTTTTTTTGAAAAAAATCATGCTATGGCAAAGAGGCTACCCTATCAATTTTTGGCGAAGGTATTGAATGTTGTTTAATTATTTTAACCTCATTTTTAAATCAATCTATAAGGTAAGAATTAAATGGATGCTTTATTGGTCAACATTGCGGGTGAAAATGTTACTAACTATTGTTAGTTGTTCTTACGGAAAAAAATTACAAGTGTATGGTCATGTTGATTGCCGAGTAAAGACAAAGGATCAATTAAAATTTGGAGATAATGTTATGCTAATATCTTCTCGAATAATAAACCCATTGATTAGAGGCGACATGATTTTTGAATGCATTGAATCTGGAGAAATTTATATAGGCGATAATTCTGGTTTGAGTGCAGTAATTATTTCATCACGAATGAAGGTTAGCATTGGTTTCAACGTAGCTATCGGTGCAAATGTACAGATTTTTGATCATGATTTTCATTCACTTGATTACCTTAAGCGTAGAAAAAATAAAAATGAATCTATTAAAGTAGCTGAAATTATTATTGAAGACGATGTGTTTATTGGTTGTGATGCAATTATTTTAAAAGGTACGCATATTGGAGCCAGAAGCATTCTTGGTGCAGGTACTGTTGTATCAAACATGTATATACCTCCTGATTCGATTGTCGTCGGAAATCCTGGAAAGATTATTAAGAATCATAACCTCAGCGAGTAAGAGTTATCCATAATTATATTAAAATTACACTTATAAACCTCGTGTTTAATGGTGCGCTTACAATCCAATAATGTGTAACATCTTTAGTAGACCAAGATAATCTTAAGATAATAATAAAAGTGTCATTTAGTATTTTTTTAGAGTCTTATTAATGGGATCCTAAATATATTCAAATTCATGATTCCCCAATCGTTTTTTTATGGGATTCAAGTTTGAATAATATGGGGCTAGGTAGATCAAAAAATAGTCTTCTTTTTTTGCTGATTTCTGATCATTTAACATGGGCAATTAGATATGATGTTTCATAACAATGTTAAGATAAAAAAGGGAGCTTAAGAGATGATAGCGTTACCAAAAGTTACAGTTGTAACACCCGTATACAATGCTGTTACAACAATAGCGTCATGTATCCAATCTGTAATAGAACAAGATTATACCAACATCGAACACATTATCGTGGATGGAGGATCCACTGATGGAACTTTACAAGTTCTCGAAAGCCTTAATGTTAAATATGTTAGTGAACCAGATGCGGGAATCTATGATGCTTTTAATAAAGGGATTGAACGATCAACAGGGGATATTATTAATATTCTTAACGCTGATGATATATATGCCTTCGATTCTGTTGTAAGTTTAATGGTGAATTATATTCATAAAAATAAGCTTGAATTATGCCATGCTAAAATTGAACAAGTTGATAGTAATGGCGGTATTATTAGTGTTGTTGGAAAAGATATCATTAAGAAATCATTGTTAAATAAAATGAGGGTAGCTCATCCATCAGTGTTTGTGATGCGTGAAGTGTATGAGAATCTTGGAAAATTTAGCGTTGGTTTCAGGGTTGCTGCGGATCATGAGTTTGTTCTAAGAGTGTGGGATGAAATTCAAATAGGCTTTCTTCCTAAGGTTGTTGTAAAAATGGGATGGGGGGGGGCTAGTAATAGCCAAGTCCTAGTTAGTTTAAGAGAATCGATGGCTGCATCTATTATGCATGGACAGCCTTTATTGAAAGCGATGATAATATACTATGTTGAATGTATTAAAAATATACATCGGATTGTTAGGAATGATAAGTCATAAATTACGACCAGCCATGTTTGTTTGCAATAAGCGAAGCCAAGGTTGATTGAGGTGATGATGAAAAGTAATGAGACAGATATGAGCAATAATTTGAAATCCTCACTTTTCCAAGATTGGGATTCAAATAAGGGGAATATAAAAGGGCGAATCATTATGTTGGCATTTCGTATAGCTAATTTTTTATCCCATATTCCTCGTCCATTTTACTATTTCGGATATCCGTATGTAATTTTGTATCGTGTTGTTGTTGAATGGATCTTGTGTGTTGAATTGCCGTGGAAGCTGAAAGTGGGTGGTGGACTACGTCTCTATCATGGACAGGCATTGGTGGTACATGACCGTGCGGTGATAGGACGGAACTGCGTGTTACGCCAT
Organism: Mariprofundaceae bacterium; assembly: GCA_030950985.1. Taxonomy (GTDB): domain Bacteria; phylum Pseudomonadota; class Zetaproteobacteria; order Mariprofundales; family Mariprofundaceae. The sequence goes on from JAUZQM010000021.1 coordinate 2,230, forward strand.
TCAACAACTATAGGCGTGGCGGGTACTTTCGCGGACTATGGTGGAGTTGCTCCAATTATTGGAAATGATGTGGATATTGGGTCGAATGTTGTTATTTTGGGTGATATTTCTATAGGAGATGGTGCGGTAATTGGTGCGGGCAGTGTTGTTGTGAAAAGTGTGGAGTCGGGAGTGGTAGTGGTGGGTAATCCCGCCCACGTCATTCGAGTAATATCTAAAGTTGGTGCCAATGTTAAATGTTAATGCTAGGAAAAAAATTCTTGCGATTGGTTTAAGAACAAATCAAAAGTTAAATATCTTTTCTGGTCAAGCGATGATGTTTGATGCGTTGGTGGATTTTTTAGCAGTAAATAATTTTACTGTGGGCGTTATTGATTTAACTTCTAAGTATACAAATATCCAAGTTGGAAGATTTTCAATTAAACGGACACTTGAATATTTCACGATCATTGTAGGCTCACTTGGGAAGTTCATCGAATATCGCGGCGGTCTTTTGTATATTACTACTGCACAAACTAAGGCTGGTTTTTTACGTGATTTTGTTTTTGTAAATTTGGCATGTCTATTTGGGTATCGAATTCTTATGCAGCAATTTGGCTCAAATTTCAAAAACTTTTATTTTGAACTATCTCCATTTTTTAAATATTTAGTGAGGATTACTTTCAATAAAGGAAGAGTTATTGTTGTTGAGGGTGAGCTAACCAAAAATCAATTTTCAATGTTGAATGATTATCTTGATAAGGTTGTGTCTGTTACCAATGGGCTACCTGAAAAAAAATTACTAAGCTCTGAGAAAGGAAAAACATATAATTCAGGTGAAACTTTTAACTTGATGTATTTAAGTTATATGATTGAGAGCAAGGGTTATTGGGATGTTCTCAAAGCAATGAACATTCTTATTAATGAGTATAACAAGAATGTTCATTGTATGTTTTCTGGCACTTTTAAGCATTCAGTTGATGCTGTATTGCATGCTAATGAGTTGGAAGCCGAGAGAGCCTTCTATCAATATATTTTAGAGCATAATTTGAAAAATAATGTATCTTATAGTGCAGGGTTAATGGGGGAGGAAAAGGCAAAGGCTTTCTTGAATGCTAATGTATTTTTACTCCCCTCATATTTTAAATTCGAAGGGCAGCCCGTTTCGGTACTTGAGGCAATGGCTTATGGTGCTGTGCCTGTGGTAACAAATTACCGAATGATCCCCAATATGGTTACGCCTGATGTTGGATTATTTGTGAATGCTAAGTCTCCCGAACAAATTGCTGAAAAAGTTTTGTACTTGATAGAAAATCCAGAGGCTTATGCAGTTTATTCGCAGGCATCTGTGGATAGGTTTTTAGCGAATTACACACTGGATAAATACATAGAGAATATGTTAAAAATCATCAATAAAATAATCGAGGAATGAGGATATCGAACAAAAGCTAACGGTGTTTGATCGAGCCGTAGAGGTTATCCCAGCCGTTATGGAGATACTTCTGCTTTAGCTGAAGCATTGAAGGTGTCGATGTTATATATCATTTGATTAGTACGCCTGTTCCTTCAGCTTCAAATCTTGATTTGATTGTGGATATTCAAGGCAACCTAATTCATGCTGCAAAAAGGTGTTTTACGAATAGCATGCTTATCTTCTGACGGAACAGTGTATAGAGTAGCTGAAATTATTCCCATTTCTAAAGCTCATTCATTGGAATCGATTTGCTCTTAAATGATCGATTGTGTTATTTAGATGAGTATACAATTGAGAAATTCTATGATCGCATGGATGATTGTTTCTCATTAATTAAAAGGATGAAAATAAATGAAATACCTTATAACAGGCGGCTCGGGTTTTATTGGAAGCAATCTTATTGAAGAGCTTCTCAAACAGAAATGTGAGATATTAAACATTGATATTAAAGCCCCCAATATTGATTCACATCAGACTTACTGGAAAGAGTGTGATATTTTAGATATGGATCAATTGATTCTAGCTTTTCAGGTATTCAATCCTACGCATGTCATACATCTTGCAGCAAGAACGGATACATTAAGTGATAATATCGAGGATTATGTTAATAATACTGAAGGTACGGATAATGTATTAACTGCAATAAATGCGATAAATTCAATAGAACGAGTCATTATTACCTCTACGCAATTTGTAAATCAATATCATGGCGCTCCCAAACATGATCAAGATTTTGCTCCACATACTGCATATGGTGAATCGAAGGTGATGAATGAAAAGGCAACTAGAGCAGCTAATCTTAAGTGTATTTGGACGATTATAAGACCCACGAATGTTTGGGGTCCTTGGCATCTTAGATATCCACATGAATTCTGGAGAATCCTCGGTAAAGGTATGTATTTTCATCCGAGTGGAGCAAAGGTCATGCGATCCTATGGTTATGTTAAAAATGTTGTGTATCAAATTATGAAAATGTGTGATGCACCTTCAGAAAAGGTGAATGGTAAGGTCTATTATGTCGGCGATATGCCAATAGATTTACTGGACTGGGTGAATGGCTTCTCAGTGAGACAGACAGGTAAAAAAGTAAGGGTTGTTCCGAGAGCTTTTATCAGGTTGTTAGCATTTATGGGTGATGGTTTAAATTCTTTACATATTAAATCACCCATTACCAGCTCAAGGTATAAGAGTATGACCACAAGCAATGATGCACCCATGGAAGATGTTCTGAAAGAGTTTGGTCAGCCACCATATTCTTTAGATGAAGGCATTGAAGAGACTGTTGATTGGTTGAAAAAATATCATCCAGATATTATTAATCTGCCTTGATTTTAAGAGATGTGAAAATTCTAATCTAACAATATTAAGTAGTCTGTGTTGGTAAGTGAGGTGGTGAGTAAATTGGATTCAATAAATAAAGGTAGCGTTGTTGGTTCCGTTATTTTTGCCAGTTGCATAGAGAATATTTCAAAAGTGATACTTGAACAAAGACAATCTGAACCGTGTTTTGTTTGTATTGCTAATGTACATATGGTGGTTACAGCAAGGCAAAATAAATTACTAAAGTCTGCGATGGAAGCGGCAGCGATTGTTACGAGTGATGGGATGCCTTTGGTGTGGGAGTTGAGGCGGAAGGGCTTTAAAGATGCTGATCGGGTATCTGGTCCAGATTTGATGATAGCCCTTTGCCAAAGGGCTAATGATGAACGTATCCCAATTTATTTTTATGGAGGCTTGCCTTCGATTGTTGAAACGATGAAGGTAAAACTTACTGAACATTTTCCTGATTTAATTATTGCTGGTATTGAATCACCACCCATGTTGTCTGATCAGCCAGAAATTGACCAAGTGGTCGTAGAGCGAATTAAGGCGAGTGGAGCTGAAATTGTATTTGTCGGACTTGGCTGTCCCAAACAGGAGTTATGGATGCACGCTTATTCTCCCCATATTCCAGCAGTACTGATTGGAGTCGGAGCAGCCTTCGATTTCTTTACAGGGTCTATCAAGCGAGCGCCGTTGTGGATGCAACATATGGGTTTGGAGTGGTTTTATCGATTATGCAGTGAACCTCGTCGTTTATGGAAACGATATCTGTTAACCAACTCACTATTTATTTGGTTTTGGTTGAGGGATAGGTTGTCAGAAGGAAAATGACATAATTTTGGCTCTTTTAAAATAGAGCTATTCATCACTCTGGCAGAGCACTTTTAGCCGCTCCGAATGAAGTATCAAGGCGTATATATTGATGGGCACACGGAATAATGATAATTTCAAGCTTGCCGACTTTGAGTCGAGCTGAAGCCGCCTTAAGGCGGAATCTTGCAGTCGGCTTTAGACGAAATATCACTTACAAAGGCAAAGGCAAAAGCAAGCCACCTACTTTTAGTAGGTAGTTATTGACTTTTTTTTTGTAGCATACGTGGTGGAAAAACGAAAAAAAGATAAAGTCCATTATTTGGTATGTAGAAGTTTTTTGAACTTTATAAGATGTCTCAGTGGTTTTATTGTTGATTGAGATGAAGCAACCCACAACATCAAAGTGCATAACATTAGTTACTTAAGCGATGATGAGTATTTTTAGTTTATCTTTTATGGTGCAATTTAAGCCATTCTCGCGCTGAATCTTCATCATGAAAAGCCCCGTCCAATTGGGCTTCATACGCTTGTTGAATCATCTTCCCCATCTGCTTACCCGGTGAAAAACCTAAATTTAGCAAGATTTTTCCTGTCATCAGTGGTGAAACTTTTTGCTGATGGGTGTTCAGTTGTTGCGCCTTGTTTAACCATGTCAAAGCAGGACGACACGCAGGCGATGGATGTCGTCCTGATGCATCGGCTTCGACCAACATCTCCCAAAGTTCAATGGATGCAGGTTCCAAACGATGCGCCAAATGGCGAACAGCTCGAGCGGTTGCTTGACCACATAAATGAGTGATATGATTATCAATCAAGGGTAAAACATGCATGGCGATATGTTTGGGTGCTGCAATACTTTGCAAAAATCGCTTGGCTGGTTTCATGCCTTCACGACTATGGTTGGGGGAGTGAATGTGTCCTTGGTCATCGGTGAATGTGGTTTTAGGTTTACCAAAATCATGGCATAAGGCTGCAAACATAAGCTGCTCACGCGTGTTCGCATTCAATGCTTGGCGTTTGGCAATGATTGCCGCTTGATTACATACTTGCAGCGTATGAAGCCAAACATCGCCTTCGGGGTGCCAGCGAACATCTTGAGGGCAATCCATCAATGCGGTGAGTTCAGGGTAAAGGCTTAAGCAATGACTGTCCTTTAAAGCTTTCAAACCCCATGCTGGATTATCGGCGTGCGCCCATTTTTGCCATTCACACCAAATACGAGAGTTGGATAATGTTTCAGCTTCAACTAATAAATTTTGACATAATCGGGCTGTTTCGGATGCAAGTGTTAGACGAAACCGTGCCGCCAATTGCATCGCACGCAATACACGCAAAGGATCTTCAGAAAATGCAGGTGAAACATGTCGTAAGATGCCTTGTTGTAAATCCTCTTGTCCATGATGAAAATCTAAAAGTTCACCCGTTAAAGGATTAAACATCATGGCATTGATGGTGAAATCACGGCGTAATGTGGCAATTTTTGGAGAAAGATGAATATCAAGGCTGACTTCAAAACCTGTATGCCCTGCTTGATTCTTTTTTTCCGTACGCGGTAATGCCAAGTCAAAGGCTTCACCTTGAATCCATAGTTTAAGCACGCCAAATTGTTTCCCGACATGTTCTGTATGCCCCATGCTTTTTGCCAATGTGTGCAATCGTGATGGCTCGATACCATAAATTTCCATATCTATATCATGGGATGGGATGCCTAAACATAAATCACGCACTGATCCACCGACAAGCCAAGCCTTGCCACCTGCTTTTTCAACGCTTTGGCATAGGTCGATTAATGTTTGAGATAGGTGCTGTATCCAAGTAGATGGTTGGGGTAAATGATGGCTTGTCATATCCGAATATGATATTCGACAACATAGAAAGGCAAGTTTATGTTCTTTTATTTATCGGAGGTTCTTATGCGTTGGTCCAGTCGTGAAGATAGACATCATGAAAAGAAGTATTTTAAACGTAAAAAACTCACGGTTGTGGGTTCTGGAAATGTGGGTGCAACAGCGGCTTTTTTAGCGGCGCAACGAGAACTTGGCGATGTTGTGTTGCTTGATGTGGTGGGTGGTATTCCTCAAGGAAAAGCTCTGGATATGTATGAAGCATCGCCTATTCTGGGTTACGATGTGCAAGTCACTGGAACTCAATTATATGAAGATACTGCTGATTCAGATTTAGTCATTATCACCGCTGGTCTGGCTAGGAAACCAGGTATGTCACGCGATGATTTACTCGCTACAAATGTAAAAATCGTGGCTGATGTGACCCAGAAGATTGTAAAATATTCACCGCATTGTGTTATTTTAGTCGTGACCAACCCTTTGGATGCGATGGTATATACGGCCAAACAAGTATCAGGTTTTCCAAGGGAACGGGTGATTGGCATGGCAGGTGTGCTTGATTCAGCACGTATGCGCTCGTTTATTGCTGAAAAATTACACGTTTCTATATCTGATGTTTCAGCGTTTGTCTTAGGTGGACATGGCGATGCGATGGTACCTTTACCACGTTATGCCACTGTCGCAGGTGTTCCGATTACTGAAATGATGTCTGAAAAAGAAATTCAGGTGATTTGCGAACGTACCGCAAAAGGTGGCGCTGAAATTGTGCAGTTGCTCAAAATAGGTTCTGCCTTTTATGCACCCGGTGCGGCAGTTGTCGAAATGGCAACATCGATTTTGAAAGATACAGGGCGTATTTTACCATGTGCAGCCTATTTGGAAGGTGAATATGGTATCAATGGTTATTACATGGGTGTGCCTTGTCGCTTGGGTGGTGGTGGTTTGCAATCCGTGGTCGAGCTCGATTTAACCATTGATGAGCAAGCATCTATGGATGCATCCTTGGATGCCGTGAAAGTATTGGTGAAGCAAGTGGATGGCTTGGATATTGGTAATCATTTTAGAACATGACAACATGATATGAGCGTAAATGATTATCATTGAGTGTGTAAATGTGCCTATTATAAATAAATTATCATCTAACATTCATGACGCTATCAATCAAGCGCCTTATCATTTGGCTTGTCTGGTGTCGCCCTCCCCTCCCTCCTTAGACACCAGACAAACTTATTGAGAAGCTTCGCATCTGCGGAGCTTTTTTTATTTCCATAAATTCCTCTTATGAATATTTTTTCATTGAATATTCATTACTTTATCAATAAAGCGCTCTATCGTTTGCCTTGTCTGGTGTCGTCCTCCCCCTCCCTCCTTTTAGACACCAGACAAACTTACCAAAAGGCTCTGCATCTGCGGAGCCTTTTTTTTATCCATTATATTTTTGCTGAATTTTGAATTTGAGAATGATTAAAAAATTATGAATAGCCGAAGCATTATGAGATAGCTATCATTCCAAGCTGATGTCTTCAGGGAGGAATTCTATGTCAGATGTACAAATAGAACGTAATATTAGTCGACTTACAGCCAATACAGTCGCCTTAGTTCTGGCAGGTGGTAAAGGTTCACGATTAAAAGCATTGACAGAGTGGCGGGCTAAACCTGCAGTACCCTTTGGTGGAAA
>JAUZQM010000022.1 GCA_030950985.1 Mariprofundaceae bacterium
AAAAAAAATCTTTTTTTTCTTTTTTCTTGTTTTGCTCTTCCCGCCTCTATTTTTCTTCCCCCCCCCCCCCCCCCCCCCCCCACTTCCAGAGTGATGAACACACAGAAACGTCATCCTCGTGGTCTTTTCATCGAAAATCTAAACATAGATCCTCGACACCAGCACTCGAGTATGACGGAAATGGATAACTAAAAAACTCAGAGTCGGGCTTTCATCATTGACTATGTGGATACTGAATCATCCGCCTGCAACAAAGATTCTAACTCTGTGAGCAATAAAATAAGTTGTAAGGGTGTTTCATCATGCTTGTCCGATTGTTGATACGCTTGCAAGGTTTTCCAATGCGGATGATGTTGCCAAGGTACATATTCGATAGATTGTTTTGTCTTCGGCAACAAGAGAACTTGCTGGCTCGCTTTGCATTTTAATGTTGTAAGGCGATTCAACCATTCACAACGCAACAAATGAACTTCGGTATCTCCCCAACTCGCTTGACTTAAAGCATCTTCCAAATCTGCAAACGGCAACGCTTGTAAACTTATTTGTGTCGCCTTTAAACATACAGTCAACGATTGTTGTGTTGTATGATGAAGATATGTGGCTGTTGCCATATGAGATAGCACTTCAATATCCTTCACTATCTGTTCAACATCATCATCGACAAGTTGAGCATTCAATTGGTGAATAAAGCGTTGCAAGCCGTGTTGTTGCTGTTTCAACCATGTCTGTGTACACGCTTTCATATCAAACAAACGCAATAATTCTTCAGCAAAATGCAAGGTTGATTCTTGCACATTCAATTGAAGAAAATGCTGTTCTTGTATGGGTAGGCTACAGTTTTTCAACGCCTCACGGTATGCAGGCAAAGCCAAACATTGCTCTGTAATCAGTAAGGCTTCGCAAATGTCGGGGATGGGTGATGTGGTGAGCAAAAATTGGATATGATGAATCGATACCAAACCCATGTGATTGACAATGTGATTGGTGATTTGGGTATGGGTAATACTTGCTTGCAGTGGGTGTTCTTGAATTTCTTGTTCATAACGACGTTGAAGAATAGGTGAGAAATAATCCATCAACATCCGATGTGAGAAAAGACTCCAACTATCATGATGATTTTTATCCAGAGCATCATGAATACGATTTTTTTCGTGTCCGAGCATGACTGCTAATTGAGGCAACAAAATCAGCGGTTCATTCTCGTTAAACCCTGGGTCAATCCGCCGATCCAAACGCCCCGATGTTAATAAAGTGTCGCGAAGGTTAAGCAATCGAGGCAAGTGTGTTTTGGCATCTATGTGCGCCAATGCCAGTGCCTCAGCTTGAATTTGGTTATCATTCAAACATTGCTGACTGATATGATCTCCCATGCTATGTAACAAACGATTGCGCTTGCTTAAGCCCATGTTTTTTAAATGTGGATCGGTCAAAAGAATTTTCACATTCACTTCGTGATCGGACATATTCACACCCGCAGCATTATCAATGGCATCGGTGTGAATCAGACCACCTTGGTCTGCATATTCGATACGCGCACGTTGTGTAAATCCTAAATTTCCCCCTTCACAAACAATGGCACACGTCAATTGCTTGGCATCAATGCGTACTGCATCGTTCACTGGATCTTGTACTTGAGCATGGCTTTCCTTGGATGATTTCACATACGTTCCAATGCCGCCGTTGTACAACATATCCACAGGTGCTTGCAATAAAGCCTGAATCAATGCTTCACCTGACAGCGCATCCGATGTGATATTCAAAGCATGTTGAACTTCTGAGCTTATCAGAATGCTTTTGGCATTGCGTTCAAACACCCCACCACCCTCACTGATAGCATCCTTTTGATACGCATCCCAACCCAATACTTCTTGAAACAAACGTGTCCGCTCGGCAAATGCTTGTTCCACATTTGGATTGGGGTCGAGAAAAATATGACGGTGATTAAAGGCGGCTAACAAATGAATATTGGGGTTAATCAACATGCCATTGCCAAACACATCCCCACCCATATCACCAATGCCGACAATCGAAAGTGCATCCTGATAGGCATCTTGCTTGAGTTTATGACAATGTCGGGCTACACACGTCCAAGCCCCGCGTGCTGTAATACCAAAGACTTTATGATCGTAGCCATAGCGTCCACCACTGGCAAACGCATCATCCAACCAATAATGCGCTCGTTGCGCCTCATCATTGGCATCGTCCGAAAAACGAGCAGTACCTTTATCTGCTGCCACAACCAGATACGGATCATTATCATCAAGCTTGGCAACACGGATTCCTTTGGGTGCTTGTAAATTTTGCTCAACAAGATTATCGGTCAAACACAATAAAGCGCGAATAAAAGCCTTATATTGCTGAATAATAAAAGCAGCACCTTCACCACCACGAATGACAAAACCACCTTTTGAACCTGTGGGGACAATTTGTCCGTTTTTGACGACTTGTGTACTCATCAATTCCAACACTTCGGTGCGGAAATCATGTGGACGATCCGAATATCGAATACCACCACGAGCCACAGGACCAGCACGCAAATGAACCCCTTCTACATGCAATCCATGCACAAATATTTCACGAAATGGGCGCGGACGTGGTGCAAAATCAAGCAAGCTAGTATCAAATTTAATCGCCATCGGTTCATCTAATTGACGAACAAACGCATTGCTGCGTAGAGAAGCTTGAATCAAACTAGCAAGGGCGTGAAACCAACGCTCATCGCTTAAATGTGTGACTTCATTCATGGCTACATCAAAGTTTTTTTGTGCGTGACATATATCTTCTTTATCCATCTTTATCTCATGTTGAGAAGCAAACATCTGATACAAAGAAGCGGATACCAGCGGATAGTTCAACATCACTTGCGAAAGCGATAATAGACCTGCTTCAGGTATCAACTGTAACACATGATTTCTTAAGCTAATGAGTACAGTAATGGCTCGAATATCCAAATCTGTACTGGTGAGTAAAGCATTGAGTAAATCGTGATCGGCTTCATCGTTTAACACCGCTTGCAAACCATTTTGTAAGCGAGGTATGTCATGGATTGAAAAAGAATCAGGGGCAATACATTGAATACGGCTAATATGAATGCTTTGTTCATGCTTTCCAAAATCAATATCCGTTTCTTGCGTGGCTGTCAGTCCAAACGCTTGAATATGATCAATCAATAATCCCAGAGGAATAGCGGTATGGGATAGAATTTGAATAGCAATACCTGTTTGATTGGCTTTGATATAAAGGTGAACACGTCCATCTTGCAGGATGTGACTACGAAGTTGGTAATGTTTTAAAAACGTTTCAGGTGAGAAAATGGCTTGATAAAGGCTTGGTATTTGCTCAATTTCTTGTAAAGCATGGGGAACATCCAGACCATCAGTATGCTCAAGCAAATGACTGCGTGCATCATCTTTCCAAAAAATAATACAGGCTTGTAATTGGGTTTGGATATGCTTCATATTGGGCCAAGTGCTATTCGATTCAATGGCAATAAATAAAATACGATAGGGGCCGATACCAAATGAATCATGATTGTGAACCAGCAGATTCATATCTGCGAGCGTCGATAAAATATGATGCATGATATTGGGGCCAAAACGACGGCTATGCATCGCTATAAATAGATAATCAATATCACCATATTTTGGACGCAAACGCTGCACAACCATGTGCGTCGGTACGGTTAAATTGACGGTTTGACGCAAGGGAATCATCCAATCTTGAATAGGTACAGAACATAAAATACTTTTGGGCATACGATCAAAAAGGGTGCGAATTTCACGCAAATAAAAGGCAGACTGTTCCAACAAGGGCAACTGTTTTAATGTTTGCCAAGTCTTGCTGATACCCACTATTTGACTCGCATTCGTATGCCGTGCGCTGCGTGAAAAGTGTCCAATTAGTGTGCTTTCCATGCTGATATTTTGCTTGTTTTTCCAGATAATGCGAAGCAACTCAACACGGGTTGTACTATAAATATGGTGCTGCATGGCATTCAAATGCAACCAGTTAAGCCCTTCTTCACATGTATTTTCAAAATGTTGGAGCTGCTTGCCAATATCAGGAATGATTTTGTTAAGTGTCCGTTGTTGACGCATCACGCCCCATTGCTGGCTTGGTTTTGTATCCGCTGAATGAAGAGGCAAAGTTTGCATACCAAAGAGAAGGTAACGCCCGTCATTCATCCACTGTAATAAGGCGGCATGATCGGGTACTGAATGATGCAGGGCTTCGGTGATATTCTGGAGTTGCTTTGTCATACTCGGAAAATCCTGAATCGACAGTTCAACAGCATGTAAAACGGCTTGCATATCATCGGTTAAAGGTTGGCAATCCTTCATTAGGGTCGTGGATAAATGCAGCGCAATAAACATGAAGTTGCTGGAATCTTGCGATTGCGGCTGTCTCAATTCAACATCACAGACATCATCACGACACTGCAACGATAAGACCATCATTTGTTGGGCGATTGGCTGAATGTCGTGTTGAATTAAATAGCCTTTAAGGGCATCCAAATAAAACGCCTGATCAGGGCAACGAACAAGAATAAGGTGACGATGTAAATGATGGTGGCTTAATGTTTGAGCTGTAACCGCCGTATTTTTCTTAGCTTGAATCGAATGAGGTATGGGTAAAAGTTGCATTGTTTGATGCAGCAAAGCGGCTTGTAGTCGCGCTGACGGTATGTTTAATTGATGTTGCTCACGAGCAGATTCAATCAAGGTAAGTAGTTGCTGTCTTATTTTTCGCATATCATATCCTCTTGGTGGTAAACTATTTAGCATGATGGTAAGGATGTATTCATCAGTATCAATATGCTGGGAGTACGGCTTCAGCCGTGCCATCATAACTGTATCGGCGTGGCTAAAGCCATACTCCCAAATAATAAATCCTGCAATGAACCGTTACCATGATTATCTTAGCAGATTCTTTGCCATTATTGTTTATAAGTCATGTTTAACTTGAAAATCGAGGTCATTTGACCAATGAACGCATGCCTTCATGATGGGCGATTGTTTGCATAGATTAGGAGAAAAGAGTTATGGGTTCATTATTTTCACGATTAAAAAAAGGTTTGAGTCGAAGTCGCGATACTTTGGCACAATTGATTCCCGGACATTCGTCCAAAACATATTCAGAAGAAACGTGGCAAGATGTTGAAGATGCCTTGATTATGGCGGATTGTGGCCCTGCTTTGGCAACACGTTTGGTGGAAAAAACACGCAAAAGTAAAAAAGATTTATTAGAAACATTGAAAAATAGCATGTTGGAAAGCTTTTCTGAACCCAAAGCCATCGTTCAACCTGAAAACCCCCCTTTTGTATTGCTGGTGGTGGGTGTCAATGGCACCGGTAAAACGACCACCATTGGTAAACTTGCCACCATGTACCGTCAGCAAGGAAAATCCGTGTTGATTGGTGCAGGTGATACATTCCGAGCCGCAGCTGTGGAACAATTGGCGGTGTGGGTGGAACGTGCGGGCGCAGATATGGTGCGTCAACATGATGGTGCCGATCCTGCCGCAGTTGCCTTTGATACCGTGCAACGGGGCGTGGCACGTCACTATGATGTTGTGATTATTGATACAGCAGGACGGGTACAAACCGATAAAGGTTTGATGAACGAACTGGCAAAGGTTCGCCGTGTCATAGAAAAAGCGCTCGCAGGTTCGCCGCATGAAGTTTGGCATGTGGTGGATGGTGGGACAGGTCAAAATGCAGTGGTGCAAGTCGATAAATTTCGTGAAGTCGCAGGCACGACAGGTTTGATTGTGACTAAATTGGATGGCTCTGCTAAAGGTGGCATTGTGCTACAATTAAGTGATACCTATGATTTACCGATACGTTACATTGGCGTGGGTGAATCTTTGGAAGATTTGATGCCCTTTGATGCCAGTGAATTTGTTTCAGGCTTATTGCCTGATTTACCTGAAGAGAGTGAGAAATAAGGGCTTCGGAAATAAATCATTGTCCCAGTTATGCCATATTTCTCCCGCTTCGCGGGAGAAATACCGCGTTAAGCTTCACTTTCACTTCCTTGTTTCCGCTCGCGCGGAGAACAAGGCGTTCAAGTCGGAATCCTTACAGGACTCCGCCCCCTTTGTCCCCTTAGCAAAATACTATTACTTGGGATTTTAAACTATCTGGCTAAAAGTATACTCTAAGATAGAACCTTGATGCTGTACCCCATGAAAATGTAAGTGCTAACAGTGAACTGGATTATATTAAGCCTCAATCAATACCTTCGCCAAAATAGTGCTATTTCAGCTCGTATTAACCATGAATTTCATTGAAATCTTATTAATCAGTTCATGAATAAAAATACGTTCGGCATTTTCCCTACATAATTTTAAT
>JAUZQM010000023.1 GCA_030950985.1 Mariprofundaceae bacterium
TTTTATCCCACCCCCTTATCCCTTGTGGGGGTTCTACACCCCCCCACTTCCAAAGTGATGAATATACAGCAATGTCTTCCTTGAAACAGGGACCCTATGAAAAATATGAATGTTCTTTCTAGATTTCTGATTAAAAGAGCACATGAATGAGAGTATGCGAAACATCAGAGATGAAGTGACGGGCTGCGGAAATACATAATCCTACTTTTTTAAGCTTGAATAAAGTCGATTCATTCTCATCATAGCCCAATGAATCATTATTTTCCGAATCTCGTTTGTCATCGTACATCATACTGTGTATTAAAAGCTTCAGGGCATGATATTCGTACCTACTTACAGAGCCAAATCACACAAGATATATCTCTTTTAACACCAGAGCATCCGATTTACACGGCTGTTTTAACACCACAAGGAAAAATGGTTGCTGATATGTATCTGATAGATGCAGGTGAGGAATTATTCATCATCACCATCGCTGATACAGCCATCGCTTTGGTGGAACGCTTGCGGCAATTTTCTATGGGTCATGCCATTCGTTTGGGTATGGTTAAATCGTTATCGGTGCTTTCTATGCAAGGCAAAGCCTGTCAAACAGCACAAACAGTCATTCAACCCTTTGTTCAAGCATCCATGCCGATGTCTGAAGCGGCTGAACAAGGTTGTTACTTGGTCATCGAAAAATCTTTCATGGAAAAAGCGTTGACTCTTTTATCGGAAGAAAAAGATATCCATGTGTGTTCTGATTTGGAGATGGAACAAGCTTGCATCATTCATGGTACACCACGTTTTGGACGTGATTGGGATGCTTCCATACATCCTATGAATGCCAATCTTATAGAGATGCAGGGTGTCAACTTTGATAAAGGGTGTTATATCGGACAAGAAGTAACCAGCCGTATGCATTGGCGTGGTGGTGTCAAAAAGAAACTCTTTCATGTTCAATTATCCGCCATGCCCCAACAGCTTCCTTGTCCCATTCAAACAAGCGTCAATATTGGTACTTTGACCAGTGCCGCTTCCGATCAACAGGGAATCGTTTGGGGCATTGCTCATCTACCCATTGAAACGGTTGAACAACAGGTCACTTTAACCTTGGAACATGATATCACCATCACAGTACTCGAAGCATGTCATGCCTGATGTCTTTGTTTGGTATCATGCAGATGATGGGCAAGAAGCTGAGTTTCAGACATGGATTCAGCAGCTTAAATCCACGATTCCATGCCAAGCTAAACTCTACAAACGTCAGCAAAATAAAAAGACAACTTTCATGGAAGTCTTTGAACACATAGACTCCGCAACCATGAAAAAAATAGAACAACTGGCAACGCAACAGGCTTGTTTCCAAGGCGTACAACGCCAATGCGAGTCATTTGAAAGGATTTTATGCCCATGACATCGCTTGCACTCAAGCTTGCTATCAAATTGATACGTCGCGAATCTCCAACCCCTGAAGATGCAGGCTGCCAAAACTACATCAAAACGCTGCTTGCGCCCTTAGGCTTTGTGCGTACAAATGTGGATACGAACGGTATTCGCAATAGTATTTATACACGTATCGGTGAATTGAAAGGTACATTAGCCTTTGCTGGTCATACCGATGTCGTGCCAACAGGCCCTCTCGATGCTTGGACACACCCGCCTTTTGACGCGGTGGTCAAAGATGACATTTTGCATGGTCGTGGCGCGCAAGATATGAAAGGTGGCATTGCTTGTTGGTTGGCAGCTATTGCTGAACTTTGCGCGGCACAAACCCCTTTACCGACCTTGCAGTTACTCATCACTTCGGATGAAGAAGGTGAATCCATTGATGGCACTGTGCGTATAGTGGAATACATGCAAGCCAATGATAAGCTGCCTGATGCAGTGATTGTGGGAGAACCTTCTTGTTCTCAACGTGTGGGGGATACTATTCGTCGAGGTCGCCGTGGTGTGGTGCAAATTCGTATCAGCTTTCATGGCAAACAAGGTCATTCTGCTTACCCACAAGATGCCGATAACGCAATTCATCGGGCAAGCCCCGCGCTATCTCGTATTGCCGCCATTGATTGGGGTGAAGCGGTGGATGGTTTTCCTGCCACATCGTGTCAAATTACCAATTTCAATGCGGGTACAGGTGCGAGCAATGTGATTCCAGGATCTGCTGAAGCATTCTTAGATATTCGTTACAACCCAAACAATTCGTTTGAAGAAATTTGCCAACGTATTCAACACAGCTGCGAAGGTGTTGAAGCCAGTTTTCATGAGGAACATGTTGCCACCGCCTTTTCTACAGCCGATGGTATCTTTTTGGATACGGTATGCGCATCGATTGAACGTGTGACTGGCATTAAAACCTTACGCGATACAGGTGGCGGCACATCAGATGGTCGTTTTTTAGCAGCGGCAGGTGTCGCGGTTGCCGAACTCGGTTTAACCAACTCAACCATTCATCAAGTCAATGAGTGTGTTGCCATTCATGAACTGGATACACTCACCGCTATTTATAGCGATATTATCGAAAACTTTGAGGTTTAAACCATGTCTTTAAGCAAAAACTTAACCCAACTGGGGAATAAACCCACAGCTTGTGCTTCCAAAACCTTGGAAGTATTCCCTAATCCAAACCCTGAACGTGATTACCATATCAAAATTGATTCACCTGAATTTACCTGCCTTTGCCCCAAAACGGGGCAACCCGATTTTGCCGAAATTAAAATTGACTATATTCCTGATGAGTTTTGCGTGGAATTGAAATCATTGAAACTTTATTACTGGAGTTTTCGTGATGAAGGCCATTTTCATGAACAAGTGACCAATATGATGGCATCCGATTTAATTGCGGCCATGAACCCACGTTATTTGAAAGTAACCGCGATCTTCAATGTGCGTGGTGGTGTTTATACCACGGTGGAAGTCGAGCATCGTCAATCATGTTGATTCCATTCACTAAAATGCAAGCGCAAGGCAATGATTTTATTGTCTTGAATGCTTTAGAACATGATTTACCTGAATTAAGCCAAGATTTTATACGCACGATGAGTGAACGTCGTTATGGCATTGGTTGTGATCAATTGTTGGTATTACTCCCTTCCAAAGATGCCAATGCTGCCATGCGAATTTTCAACAACGATGGTTCAGAAGCTGCCAACTGTGGCAATGGCTTGCGTTGCGTGGCTCATTTATTGATGGCGGAATTGGATGTTCAAAAAGTAAGCATTGCTTTGGCTGATCGTGTGGTATTCGCAAGTCATGGAAAACACGGCGTGCGTGTAGATATGGGCCCAGCTGTGATTGAAAACCAAAGTGATAGCTCCGTGGAAGTGAACATGGGCAATCCGCATACTGTTTTCTTTGAAGCTATTGAAAATTTTCCAGAGCATCGGAATGTTGAAATTATTACAGGACAAGTCGCTGATCATGTTTATATCGACATCATTGAACGTGGCTCAGGGAGAACATTGGCGTGTGGTACAGGTGCATGTGCTACGGCTGCGGCCATTTGGTCAGTAGAAAAACATCATCGCCCTCAAACCATTGAAATGCCAGGTGGGAAGGTCACTGTTTCAGGTGATATGAACCAACTGATTCTTGAAGGAAGCGTAGCGATTGCTTTTACAGGTCATTATTACTGGGAAATTCACTAAACCCATGAAAGTTATTGTCATTGGTGGTGGAATTATTGGTTGTTTGACCGCATGTTTTTTAAAACAGCGTGGTGCTGATGTTGTTGTATTAGAACGTGGTAAAACAGGGCAAGAAGCCTCATGGGCAGGTGCTGGTATTTTATGCCCCATCCACCCGTGGTTGTATCCCGATGCGTTCAGCCATTTCATGGATGCTAGTCTTGCTTTATACCCTGATTTACAAGCAACTTTGATGGAAGAAACAGGCATTGATCCAGAATGGCTTCAATCAGGCTTAATGATTCCACTGTTTGATAATGATGTGATTCACCATCGTGATGACGCATTGGCATGGTCAAAAAAGTTCGACTGGCATGTCGATATCTTGGATGCCCAAGCAGCCAAACAACAAGAACCTTGCCTCAATTCAGCGCATCTTGATGGTGCATTATTGTGGAAGGATGTTGCGCAAATTCGCAATCCACGTTTATTAAAAGCAGTGCGTGTTTGGATGAAAAAACTGGCTATTGAAATCCATGAAGACGATGAAGTTTCCAGCCTTATTGAATCATCCACAGGCAATGTTTGTGGTGTAAAAAACAGTCAAGGCATGGTTTATTATGGCGATGCCGTGTTATTGGCAGGCGGAAGCTGGAGTGGCGATTTGGCAAAAAACATGGGCTTTTCATTGCCTGTTCAACCTGTCAAAGGACAAATGTTGTTATTGAAAGGTCAGCCCAATCTCGTTCGCCATATTATCAAACATGATGATGCTTATTTTGTACCCCGAAAAGATGGCCGTATTTTGGTGGGTGCAAGCATGGAGTTTGTCGGTTTTGAACGCGGTAATACAGCTAACATCATGCAACATTTAGAAGATTCCATTCAAAAACTAACCCCTTCTTTAGCAGGTTTGGACATTGAACATCAATGGATGGGTTTTCGCCCTGGTACACCCGATGGTTTACCTTTTTTAGGCGCAATCACCGAAAAAGAAGGGCTTTGGGTTGCCACAGGACATTATCGCAATGGCGTTGGTTTAGCACCGATTACAGCGCAAGTGATGAGTCAATGTATTTTAGGTGAAACACCTGATGTTGATTTAACAGCCTTTGATGCTCAGCGCAGCATGCCAGAACATTCATCGATTGGTTTTCCAGACATAGAGTGATTGATAAATAAGAACTTCTAGTTATGTTTTTAAAATATTTATTTAGTCTTAGGTTTTTTCATAAAAAATAATGCTAACAAAAGTAAAAATAGAAAATTTTCGTTCCTGTGAGAAAGTAAAACTGTCAAATTTAACAGGGCTAACTGTTATGCTTGGCAGAAATAGTGCTGGGAAAACGAATGTGCTTCGTGCTATTGAGTGAGCGGCTTCTTCTGCTGTGTCAGACTCAATTATTCCTGATGGAATCAAAATTAATCAGCGAAAAATCCTTGTGAACCTTGAGTTTATAACGTGTGATAAATCATACGAATATGAAGTGTCACTGAATACTGAAGAGAAGGATCACGAAAATACATATAGTTTATCTGAACATATAAAGGTCAATGTGGGTAGGTCATGGGATACTATTGTTAATAGAAGTGACACAGAAATTGAAGTTAATGGGCTTGAGAATCTTAAACTTACTTCTGGCTCAATGACCCCGTGTTTAGCTTTTATCTTTTCATTAGTGTCAGATAAAGAAACCTTAGATAGATTAAAACCTGTTCGAGAGTACTTAAAGAATATTCACTATTACCCAATTGATGAACCCAGTGGTGTAAAGCCAACTGATATCAAGAACTTTGTAGTCGACAGTGATGTTTATTTTAAATGGTTATCTGAATTTCAAAGTAGCCCCGATCCTGAATGTTCTGTGATTATGAAGTTAATTCATATGTGGAAAGATAAAGAAGAAAAATTCGAAGAGTTAAAGTCTTTATTAGGTCAAAATGGCTTATCTATTATAAATGATATTCGTATTGATTCATTAAGCTTGCCACATGCACTCGGAAAAATCCCAAAAGAAGAACAAACTTATTATTTTGTAAACTTTTATCCCAGCTTAGAATCAGATAAAATTAGTAAAGTATTAAGGTATCATGATCTTTCTTATGGAACCCGCCGATTATTGAGAATGTTAACTGCAATATTGCATGATGAGAGTACGTTATTATTACTTGAACAGCCTGAAGATAGCATTCACTCAGGGCTTCTTAACAAGTTAGTTCCATTACTTACCACTTATGTTGATCCAAGTCAGTTTGTGGTGACCAGTCACTCATCAGGAATAATAAATAATCTTAAAGCTAAAGATATTAGGTTAGTGGCAATGAAAGATGCCAAAACAATAGTTCGTGCCTTAACTAAGGTGGAATTAGAAGTTGTTGAGGCGTTTATTTGCGAAGAAGGTACGCTCAATGACTTTTTAGAATCCATAGAAATAGAAGACGTTTAGATAGTTGTGTATGGAATAATTGCTGAAGATAAATCTGATGTTGAAGTGCTAAAAGTTATTGTTAAACGGTTAGCAAATAATCAGTCCATTTCAATGAAGGGGAAAGGCTATCATGGGTGTGGTGAAATGCTTAGGAAAGGATCTTCCCAACTAAAAGTATTTCTGAAGTTAGGGTGTCAACGATTTATCATTTGTTATGACGCAGATAGGTCTTCCCCATGTCACCGCTATGATGAGGCTGTTGCAAAGATAATCACACCATTTGGACATAAGGATAAATACTGTGTCTTAGTGCCTATTCAAGAAATTGAAGCATGGATTTTAGCAGATTTACAAGCGGTGACTAAAATCATTCCAAGCTGGGTTCCTACAAAGATTTATAATCATCCTGAATCAGTAAATGACCCTAAAGAAGCATTAGAGAAGTTAAGTCGAAATACTAAAAAACGTCCTAGATATAGCCATGCCACACATCATGTTAAGATTGCGGAACATCTTAATCTTAGCAGAGTGAAAGCGAAGTGTAAGTCCTTCTTACCACTGGAAAATTTAGTACTCAAGGGCGAGGGAAATATCAAATAAGTGAGTGCAACTCTCGATTTGAGAGGGCATTATACGTCATTTAGGTATGTTTGACATCCAAATGGTCACGCAAGGCATCGCCCAATAAGTTCACCGCCATCACAATCAAAAACAACATCAAACCCGGGAAAACAACCAAACTAGGTTGCACCAACATTAATGATGTGCCTTCTTTTATCATGGTACCCAGTGACGCATTGGGCGGTTGCACACCAATGCCTAAAAAGGATAAACCTGCTTCAGAAATCATCACCGCAGCCAAACCAAAGCTCGCTTCCACCAGTAAAGGCGCAGCAATATTGGGCAATAAATGTCTGATCATGATATAAGGTAAAGGCATGCCATTGACGCGTGCGGCTTCAACAAAAGAGGCATGTTTCAAAGATAACACCTGCACACGGCTTAGACGTGCAAAGCCGACCCATCCCACCACCACCAATGCCAAAATAAGATTATCCACCCCTGATCCAAGCATCGCAGCCAAGGCAATCGCCAATAAAATGCCTGGAAAGGAAAGTAATACGTCCGCCATACGCATCAGACATATATCAACCCAACCGCCATACCAAGCCGATAACATGCCCAATGTAATGCCAAAACATGCTCCCAAAGATACCACAACCACCCCGACAAATAGCGAGAGTCGAAGTCCTTCAGCCAATCGTGCCAAGACATCGCGCCCTAAGGCATCACAGCCCAATAAGTGCGTTGCACTCATGCCTGAAAGCACGTTGTCTAAATCTACACGATGTCCATCCAAATTCATCCAAGCACTCAATAACAACACCAATACAGGCAAGGAAAAACAGCATACAAGCAAGTAAATCACACGTTTAGACATGACGTTGCCTTGCATCCAACAATAATCCCAATACATCTGCTAATAAGTTTGCCAACACATAAAATAGCGCAATCAACAACACACAACCTTGTACCAATGGATAATCTCGTCGTTGAATCGCCTCGATGGTCAACATGCCTAAGCCGGGCCAATCGAATACGGTTTCTGTAATCACCGCACCACCAAGCACGGCACCCAATTGCAAGGCAAACATGGTCATCACAGGTATAGCTGCGATGCGTGCGGCATGTCGCCACCAAATCCACGTTTCAGCGATACCAAAGGCGCGGGCTGTCCGAATAGCATCCATACTCATGGCTTCCAACCAGCTGGAACGTGCCATACGAGATAACATGGCTGCCAAAGCAGTCCCCAACGTTACGGTGGGCAACACAAGGCTGCCTGCTTGCTCCATACCCGATACAGGCAACCAAGCCAATTCAATCGAAAACAACAACATGAGCATCGGGCCCAACCAAAAATTAGGAATTGACACGCCCAATAGTGAAAACGTCATCGATGCAGTATCTTGAATCTTCCCTGCATAACGTGCCGCCCAATAGCCCAAGGGCAATGCCAAGATGATGGCCAATAACAAGCTTGCAGTCGCCAATTCGATGGTCGCAGGTAAACGCTCCATCATGCGCAACCACACATCACGATGATCAATAATGCTCTGTCCCCAGTTGCCTGACAGTAAACCTTGTAAATAAGTAAAATATTGCTGCATGAGCGGTACATCCAAATGCAAAGCATGGCGCATGGCTTCTCGATCCGCTGCCAAAGCCGTTTCTCCTAATAGTGCATCAACGGGATCGCCTGGTACCAAGTGAAGCAGGAAAAACACCAAGGTCACCACACCCAATAACGTTGGAATGGCTTGTAAGATACGCAAGATAATGGCTTGTCCTAAATTCATGCGGCGGAAGCTATCGCCTCTTGCCGACATTGGGCAATTTCTTGCAAGACACCATCATCGCTTTCATCTTTTTCCAAATCGTTTAACTGCTGCAACACATGGGCAGATTCGTTGATAAGCTGCGATAACGCCCATATCGCATGGATACGAATCAAGCTTTCGTCTGCCTTACTTGCTTGAAGAAGTGAGGGAATAAAATCAGGGCAACCCGAATTACCCATAGCGACACACACATTTCTTAACAATGCCACCCGCCCTGTACGTTTCACAGGTGATTTACGGAAATGTTGGCAAAAGTCATCGTCATTGAATACTAATAAGGTGGATAACATGGGGCGAATATGGGTTTGATTTGCCATCAATAAATCATCCACAGGGGTTATTTTTCGATTCCACGGGCAGACCATCTGACAATCATCACAACCATAAATATGATTGCCCATTTTGGCGCGTAAATGACGCGGAATCACGCCTTTGTATTCAATGGTTAAATAAGAAATACACAGATTGGCATCCACCACATAAGGCGCAACAATGGCTCTTGTGGGACACACATCCAAACAGGCAGTACAACTTCCACAATGTTGGCTCGCCGCTTGGTTTTCTTCAATATATGCCGTGGTAAAGATTTCGCCCAACATCAGATAAGAACCATGCTCTCGGTGAATCGTCAAGCTGTGTTTACCTTGCCAACCCAAACCTGCCGATGCTGCAAGTGCATGTTCCAACACGGGAGCCGTATCCACATACACACGCTGTGCATGCTTGCCTAACACGTCATCCAAATCATGTGCCAAGGCTTTGAGTCGTTTTTTCATCACATCATGGTAATCTAAACCATAAGCATACGAGGCAATGATGCCTTGTTCTTTCGATGCTTTCGCCGTTTCCAAATCATACGCGGGTGGGGTATGACGCATCGCAAGGCAAATCACAGTCTGCACACCATCCAACATACTTTTTGGGTCCTTTCGACGTTCAAGACGCATTTCTTCCGACATCCATGTCATATCGGCTTGATAGTCATGCTCAAGCCAGTGGTTGAGTGCTTCTTTATCTTGATTTTTTATGATGGGACGTGAAAAATAACAGGCATCAAAACCATGTTCTTTTGCATGTTGACGAATCAAAGTCGCCAGCTCATTCATCGTTGGCTGATTCAAATCAAACAGTGTCCGTATTGGGTTTACAACATTGTTTGAATTTACGTCCGCTACCACAAAAACACACGGCATTGCGTCCAATAGTTTCGACTTTGCAATCACCATCGACATAACGCCAATGCTCATTCTCATACACAAAACGACTGTTTTCTTTCAATATCATGCCTTTAGAGCCTGTATAAAAAGCGGCTTCAAAACGCACTTGATCATAAGATGACTTTATAATGGATAACCCCAACCAACGTGATGAACCCAGTTGAAAATCTTTAGGGCGTGTACTTTCATGCCATGTATTCAATAAATAACTGCCATCTTGTATCACAAAAGCACTATATCGAGAGCGCATCAATATTTCGGCTGTGCTAGCAGAATCGTTTTCAATGATGGATTGACAGCAATCCGTAAATAATTTTTTTGTACCGCAAGGGCAAAGCATCGTTGGGGTGGAATCAATAGAAGACATATCGGGGGACTCTATGATAAAAATAGGTAAATGAAAAAAGGGGAATGCCAGTCACTTCATACTTGAACGACGATCACTATTCATCATCATTTGGAAGTGTCGCTTTGGTCACGCCGAAGAAGAGCTTATGGGCATTGCTGAGATCGTACTTTCAAGCTTATTGCTCAATTAGTGAAGTGCTCTGGGCAATCCATGACCAAGAATTCCCGCAATAAGTTCTTAAAAGGCTTCTTCTTTTTTCTGAAGGACGGCATAACAATCAATGGGAGCATCGCGATTTTTAACATGAGATGAACTTTAAATTTCATGTTAAAATAATGCTTAACGTCGCTAACTGAGCCTCTCTTGAAGAGTTTTCATATGTGATCTATGGTATTTTTAACCTACCTTATTTGAATAAAAAACCACTAATCATCATAGGTTTATCACTAATAGGTTTAATAATGGTCACGGTTTCATGGCTGATGCCATGTTCATGAGCGATTGAGATAACATAAATATAAAAATCACCACCAAAACGTGGGTCTTTTTGATAAGAGACGCTATTAAAAGATTGAATTTTGCCTTTCTCTTGAATGGCGAGTTTTATTTGGTGTTCCCAATATTTTTTGGGTGTTTGTTTGAAAAAATCAGGATCGAAGAGAGCTTCGGCTTGTTTCCAGTTTTGTTCCTGAATAGCTTGATTCAGCTGTTTTAATATTTGATTCGCTTGAGACTCTTGATTGGCTTGGGTCATACATGACGTAAGTAAAATGAAAGTCAATAATGTGAAAAAAGTGCGAAAGCGCATGGGAAATTCCTTGTTGCAATGTAAAGTTTGCCGCTGATAATGCCGTGCTTATGAAAGAATACAATAAAAAACCCAAACAAAAACTTAAAACTGGCGAAAAATTATTATGAAAGAAGACAATAAAAAACCCAAGCAAAAACTTAAAACTGGCGAAAAATTATTATTTATTGTATCTGGTGTCTTTGTGGTATTAGGCATTATCGCTTTTGGTATTATGCAATATGTGATGGCAACCAGTGATAAGCCAATTTTTAAGCAACACACTCACTTTGATTTATCCGAAATAGGTCAAAAAGGCTCGCAAATTTATCGTCATAACGCTTGTTCGGAATGTCACAGAGCCATGTCCGAAGGAACGAATATGGGGAATAGCTTGGATGGTATTGGTACACGTCATGATGCAGTATGGATTGAACAATTTCTAAATCATCCTGAAGAAACATATCCACATCGTACGATGGATCACGGACCAAAACCGAAACAAGCCTATTATGTGGCAGAGCTTCCTAAAGAAGATATTCATGCGATGGCAATCTTTTTATCTGAATTAAAATCAGACAAAGGCTCGTCATCATCGCCTGTACCGCCTAAAGGTGAATCGCCATTTATTGATCAAATGGTCAAAACATGGGCACCTGAAGAATGGAAACATAAATATAAAGATATTCGTGATAAAGAGCCTCAAACAACAGGAGCAGCGGAATGACGCAGGAACCTTGGGAAGATGAAGAGTATGTAAAATATATCTTGTGGTTTATTTTTGCATGTGTGATTTACAGTATGATTGGTTTTTCTTGGGGTGCATTGATGGGTGGTCTTTCAGATTTCCGTCATTTTGTAGATCATCGGATGCATGGTAATTTGATTGTGCGTGCGCATACGCATATTAACTTATTGGGTTGGGTTGAAATGGCGATTTTCGCAGCGGTTTATTATATTGTCCCTCGTTTGGTGAAGCGTCCTATTTACAGTATGAAACTCGTAAAATGGCATTTCTGGGTGCATAACTTGGGTTTGATTGGCATGGTGGTCTTTTTTACTGTGGCAGGTGTGGCAGGCGGTATTGCCAGTGAACATGTATCCCCAGAAGAAGTAGAAGCTATTGTGAAACCGTGGCTTGCTGTGATGGGTATTTTTGGCACATTGGTCTTGATTGCTAACTTTATTTGGGCGTACAACATCTTCCGTACCTGCCAAGGTTGGAAAAAGTCATAATGCATCATTTAGTGCGCATGATGGTTTTATTTATTGCCCCGCTTTTATTAGCATCATGTGATAGCTTCAATTTTAGCATGGGTGGTGGTGGTGTTTTTAAAATCGGACAGGCAGTCACATCTGTCAAAACGAAAACACTGAAAGATGTGAATGGTGATATGTCTAAATTGACCAGTTATCGTTATCCTGATCCTAGAATGTACCAGCTATCTTTTGATGAAGCCTTGAAAAAGGGCAAGCCAATTGTACTTGAATTTGCGACACCGGGGCATTGCACACAATGTGATCAACAGTTGCAATTGCTTAAAGTGATGATAGATAAGTATGGCGATAAAGTGAATTTCCTACACATGGATCAATATTATAACCCAGAAGCTTATGATGTGTTTCAAGTTCGCGGTGAGCCTTGGACATTCTTAATTACCAAAGATGGAAAAGTGGATTACATTGCTCCAGGGCGTGTGCTTTATCAGGAAATTGATCCTGCGATTCAGCACCTATTGAATGTTGGAGAAAAACATGGCTAAATCTTGGCGTGAAGCAAAATGTGAATTGAATAAGGATACCTCTGGCGTGATTTGGGATTTAATCCTTTATGTACCTACGGTGGGTTTTTTGCTATTGATAGGGTTGCGTTATTGGTTTAGCGATGATTCAGTACTCATGGGTGAAGGCTTGATGTTTTTGGGTTTTTTCTTTTTTATGGTGGCAGCAAACCGTATTTCTAAGCGTTTACTTTTGATGCCATCTTCGCCTGTAGGTCTGGATATTCAAAAAGAACATATTGCCATGGTATTGAAAAATGGCGAAAAGCGTTTGTTAATGCGTGATATTCGTTATTTTTCCGATAAAGCTGGAAAATCATTCGGATTAACAGGCACTGATGAACGGGGATCGAAACAACAGTATGTGTTTCATAAGGGTCAGTTTTCTGAAGATCATTTTAATCAAGTTAGCAAAGCTTTGGCTTTTTATAAATAACTTATTTTACGCACTTTGATTGAAAATAAGTGTGATGCTTCGCTTAAAGTTAATTGAGAATGGCGTGTCCTTACATTAAATCAAAGGAAGAGTCTTCACCGCTAATCCAAGTGATGCTAGAGTTAATCGCCCTCAACAATCTAAACTTGAAAAGTTGTAACAAGCAATTTTGAAATTAACATAGGATTTTAATTCAAACAAATAGC
Organism: Mariprofundaceae bacterium; assembly: GCA_030950985.1. GTDB lineage: Bacteria > Pseudomonadota > Zetaproteobacteria > Mariprofundales > Mariprofundaceae. Next base: position 13,213 of record JAUZQM010000023.1, read on the forward strand.
GTTGATCTTCAATAAAATATTTGCGAGATTCACGGAACAGTTCAATGCTCACAGTGTTCAATTCTTTGCTGTTAAAATTGATTCAAATTGCCATGACTTCAGTACTGTTGGGTTGATACAGTCGCAATGTTTTATAATGGTTGGTTTCTGTGTTTGGTAAAAGTACTGCTTTAAATACGATCAAGAATACAAGTATCTACGATAATATTTTCATCACATCAACAAGAGGTTGCCTTGCCACATTCTACTCCACTTGACGCTCCCGAATTATATATTAACCGCGATTTAAGCATGCTTGAATTTAATCGGCGTGTCTTTGAAATGGCATGTGATCAAAGTATCCCCCTGTTAGAGCGCTTACGTTTTTTGTGTATTTGTACATCCAATATGGATGAATATTTTGAAGTTCGTGTGGCGATTCAGAAACAAAGATTAGCACTTGGTTCCATGAATACTGGGGCTGATGGCATGTCACCCAGCGAAGTTCTACATGATATTCACCAACATGTAAGCACGCTCATTGAACAACAATACAAACTTTTGAATGATGATTTATTACCGAATATGCGCAATGAAGGCATTACTTTTTTACATCGTCATGAATGGACAGAAGAACAACAACAATGGATTCATCATTTTTTCAAACATGAACTTTTACCTGTTCTCACACCCATCGGTCTTGATCCTGCCCATCCTTTTCCTCGTTTATTAAATAAGATTCTTAACTTTATCGTTGAATTGGATGGTAAGGATGCTTTTGGACGCGAATCCACACATGCTATTGTGCAAGCGCCACGTTCATTATCTCGCATCGTTCGCTTACCTGATGATATTGCCAGCTCCAAAGATTGTTATGTGTTTTTATCATCCATCATCCATGCCCATGTCGGTGATTTATTCCCAGGTATGAAAGCGATGGCATGTCATCAGTTTCGTATTACTCGCAATAGTGAAATGGATGTGGATGAAGAACTCGGTGACTTGAAAAAAGCGATTAGTGGTGAGCTACTTGAGCGTCGATTTGCTCAAGTCGTACGCTTGGAAGTATCCACCCGTTGCCCTCATGAACTATCTGACTTTTTACTTCAACAATTCCAGTTACAACCACACGATTTATACCGCGTAGCAGGCCCTGTTAACCTTTATCGCCTGTCACCTATATGTGATCAACTAGAACGTCCTGATTTAAAATTTCCAAATTATAAAGTAGGTATACATCCAACCTTTCAACAGGGTTATGAGCATATTTTTGCAAAGGTTCGGGAACGCGATATTTTATTGCACCATCCTTATCAATCCTTTCAACCTGTGATTGAAATGCTCAAACAAGCTGCCAATGACCCCAAAGTGCTTGCAATTAAACAAACATTGTACCGTGTTGTGCCTGATTCGCCGATTGTCGATGCTTTGGTAAAGGCTGCGCGTCATCATAAAGAAGTGGTGGCTGTTATTGAGCTAAGAGCGCGCTTCAATGAAGAAGATAACATTGATTTAGCCAATCGTTTATCCGATGCGGGTGTGCAAGTTGTTTATGGTGTGGTGGGCTATAAGACACATTGTAAAATGATGTTAGTGGTTCGCCGTGAAGGTCGTGAAATTCGTCGTTACATTCATTTAGGAACAGGGAATTACCACACCATTACCTCTCGTTTTTATACTGATTTTGGCATGTTAAGTTGTCGCCCTGATTTAACGGAAGATGTGCATCGTGTCTTTCAACAACTGACGGGTATGGGTAAAGTATCCAAACTCAAAACTATGTTGCAATCACCCTTTTCTTTGCATAGTAGCTTGATTGAACGTATCAATTTTGAAGCTGCCAATGCTAAAGCGGGTGGAAAAGGGCAAATTATTGCTAAATGTAATGGCTTGGAAGAACCTACGATTATTCAAGCTTTGTATCGTGCTTCACAAGCGGGTGTCAAAATTCAATTGATTATCCGTGGTATTTGTTGTTTGCGCCCTGGTATCCCTGGTGTTTCAGATAATATTCGTGTGCGTTCCGTCTTAGGGCGTTTTCTAGAACACACGCGAATTTTCCATTTTTATAATGGTGGCGAACCTGAAACTTGGTGTGCGAGTGCTGATTGGATGGGGCGCAACTTATTACGCCGTGTTGAAATTTGCTTTCCAATTACTGATAAAAGTCTAGCACGCGAAACCATTAAACTGGGGTTACGCCCTTATTTACATGATAACACAGGGGCTTGGAATTTAAGGCAAGACGGGAAATATTATCGAATCCACTCTAAAAGTAAGCCGTATGATGCGCAAAAAATATTGATGCAACATTATGGTAAACTCGCTAAACCAGTGAAATCTACCAATCACGAAGCATCATGATGCCCAAATATCAAACCTTTCAAATATCGTTTCGTCATGGTCAAATAATACCTTAAAACTGGAGTTTAAATTCAGTATTACATGCTTCAAAACGTAAAAAAACACGGGTATAAATTTAAATATTCCAAAACTATCGCTTACCTAATGATCTATAAATTTGACTTTTCCAAGGTTAATAAATTTTGGCAGAATCCAAATTACAGAGATTTTGATAGCAATCAGAAACGATGATTGTTGTTATATTGACGGTTTGACATTCGCTATCGATGTATTTGGAGTGTGCGTTGGAATGATTGTTCGGCTAGATTAAATTCAATGAACGCCACACGAATGAAAATGTAGGAATAGGAGTATATAATGAGTATTAAAATTATTTTAGGGACAATATTTGCGATGTTTCTGATGATAAATATTTCAATAGCCAAACAAACAGTGTGTCACTGTGTTGCTACTACCCCATTAGAAGTAGCAAAAGAAAACGCTGATAATCATGCTCGATATGTAGCACATAATAAAAATTCTACTGCATTAGAAAAACAAATAGCTGCAACACAAAAGAAAACAGCTGACGACGCTGAAAAAATTGAAAGAGATGCCTTAATAGCAACAAATGGCGCCTGTGCATGTGCTACTGGAACAATATGGTATAATGTTCCAGCAGGTTCTTCAGCACCAAGAGCTTCAACCTCAGCATTCCGCGAAATTCGTGGTCAATAATTCATAACGTTTGATTATTCAAACGAATATTGAAAAATAGCGCTCCTTTGGGGGCGCTATTTTTTTGAATAAAGTTTACAATGCTTGCTTTAAAAATATGAACATGCGATAAGAAAATCGCTTACATATGTCAGGAGATAGGATGATAAATATTGAAGTTGCAGTGGGTTTAGCCCATGAACAAAATGATGATGTCGTGGTTGTACCTGTTTTAAAAGGCGCGCTGTTGACAGCATCAGGTGAAGGATTGAAAAATATTGCACCTGATGTCATCGATGATGTGTTGCAAACATCAACAATCTGGGGAAATACTGGAACATCGTATCCTTTGTATCGCTTACAAGGCACACAAGCGCGTAGTACAGTGTTGTTGGCGGCAGGTGATAAAACCAAACTAACCTTGTCCGCGTTGCGTGATTTATCGGCTAAATTAGCGGCAGATTTGAATCAGCAAGGCGTTGAAAAAGCGGCATGTTATTTAGCAGATCTAGCGGTTAAAGATGCTTCTGTTGCGGATAAGGTTCAAGCCATTGTAGAAGGTGCTTATTTGGGTTTGTATGAATTTAAGCATCATCAAAGTGTGAAAAAAGAACATACTAAAACATTACAAACCCTGCATATTATGTTGCTTTCAAATGATGCATGTGACGAAGCCAATGCAGCTTTAGTTAAAGCAAAAGCCATTGCGGAAGGCACGATTTTTGCACGCAATCTAGGCAATGAACCCGGAAATATTTGTACACCTGAATGGTTGGGTGAACAGGCATTATCATTATCACATCCATCATTAAATGTGACTGTGATGGATAAAAAAGCGATTGAAGAAGCAGGTTTTACCGCCTTGTTGGCAGTAAACCAAGGCTCTGCCAAAGAACCTCGTTTTATTGTCTTGAATTATCAAGGTGGTCAAGCCGGTGATGCACCTGTGGCATTGGTGGGCAAGGGTTTGACCTTTGATGCAGGTGGTATTTCCATTAAACCATCGGCAGCGATGGATGAAATGAAATTTGATATGTGTGGCTCTGCGGCGGTGTTGGGTATTTTTAAAGCCATCACGGACATGAATTTGCCCATCAATGTTTTGGGTGTGATTCCTTCGACTGAAAACTTATTGGGTTCAGCCGCCTATAAACCGGGTGATATTATCACATCCTATCAAGGCACAACAATTGAAGTGTTGAATACGGATGCCGAAGGGCGTGTGATTTTATGTGATGCTTTGGCGTATGCAGTCGAACAAAAACCATGTGAAATTATTGATTTTGCGACTTTAACAGGCGCATGTGTGATTGCTTTGGGTGGTCAGGCAACAGGTTTGTTGGGGACTGGCGAAGCTGTCAAAGAAGGTTTGAAGAAATCAGGGGAACATACGCATGATCGTGTATGGGAATTGCCTGTGTTTGAGGAGTATCAAAAGCAAATTGATTCCAAGATTGCGGATATTAAAAATACAGGTGGACGTGAAGCGGGGACCATTACTGCGGCATGTTTCTTGTCTCGTTTTGTGGAAGATGTACCTTGGGCGCACTTGGATATTGCAGGAACAGCTTGGAATATGAAAGCTACAGATATTTCACCAGTGGCAGGGGCAACGGGTGCAGGTGTGCGTTTGCTTGTGGATTATTTAAGCCGTAAAGTTGAAACATCCAATGAATAGTGACTTATGTCGCAATATGAAAACCCAACGAATGAATAGCAAGATGATAGAATCCATCATTTTATTATTCGAGAGGAGTTAAACAATGAAAAAAATAATGATGGCAGCAGTCTTAATGGTTGGGTTAAGTTTTTTACCTATTCAAAGTCAGGCGGCTGATTTTGAAGTGCAAAACACGTTTGAAGATACCATGTATGGTGGTCTATTGGGTGCTTTGGTTGGTGGTGGTGCGATGTTGATTTCAGGTTCACCATCGAAGCATTGGAATTATATCTCTACGGGTGCGGGTATTGGTATTATTGCAGGTGCTATTTATGGCGTTGCGAGTGGTGTAAATGCTTTTGCGAAGTTAGAAAATGGACAGTTACAACTTGGTGTACCGATGCCAGAATTAGCAGTATCATCAGATGGGCAAGTAGTATCGATGAATACACCGTTGTTTGAATCACGTTTCTAATTGTTATCAATGATAATTTAAAAAGGTGCCTTCGGGCGCCTTTTTTTATGGTTACAAGTATGTCTATTTATCAGATAAGTCTGTTCAAATAAGCTCTGATTTATTGTTGTTAATATATCAGGGGATTAAATCAAAAAAGATAGTTATAACAATATGTTACAGATAAAGTCTTAAAAATAAGTTATTTTTCCAATACTTTCAGCATATCATCATCCCGATTTACTTTTAGACGCTTAATTTTGATTCCAATC
>JAUZQM010000024.1 GCA_030950985.1 Mariprofundaceae bacterium
ACGCAAGCAAGTCCAAGAAACATTAAAATTATGTAGGGAAAATGCCGAACGTATTTTTATTCATGAACTGATTAATAAGATTTCAATGAAATTCATGGTTAATACGAGCTGAAATAGCACTATTTTGGCGAAGGTATTGAATTGATTGTGATGATTCAAACGGTAACGCTTGAGTACATGTTCAAAACTATCTTTTTTATGAAGCAACTGTGAATAAATCTGCGATGCCTATTTTTTGTCTTGAACAAGAATATGGCGTGCACGGAGGGTGTTAGGGAGAGCTATCAGATGTCGTAGGCTGACAATCATTTAGACCGAACGCTAGGCATATATAAATGATGATCTAGGTGGTTTTCTTAAACATGCCAGCTAGCTTAGCGAGCATCCTATTTTGCACAAATGAGAGGGAGGGAAATTCATGTCACCTGTTGTCATGGCAATTGTTGTTTTATGTTTATATGTATTATTTTACCGATTTTATGCCAAAGGTTTTTTGGGTAAAAAAATATTGAATTTGGATGAACATGCGGTGACGCCAGCCCATGCTCTGGAAGATGGTGTGGATTATGTACCCTCCAATAAATACATTTTATTTGGTCACCATTATGCCTCTATTGCCGGACTTGCACCGATGCTTGGCCCTGCGATTGCAGTGATTTGGGGCTGGGTTCCAGCGTTATGTTGGGTGGTGTTTGGTACACTTCTCATTGGTGCAGTGCATGATTTTACGGCCTTGGTTTTATCCACTCGTCATCAAGGGAAAAGTATCGGGACGATTGCAAAAGATGTGATTTCCCCTCGTACTCGCTTGCTTTTTTTATTGGTTATTTTCTTTTTAGTTGCTTTGGCAATGGGCGTATTTGTGTTGGTTATTTCAGGTATTTTTGCATCACCTGATGCCGCACATATTCCTTCCACAGCCCATCCTGAAGCCGTCTTTCCAACGTATAGTCTGATGTTGATTGCGATGGTGATTGGCTTTTTGGTCTACAAGAAAAACTTACCCGTTTGGCCATTGATTGCAGTAGGTTTTGTGGCGATGCTCTTGACCACAATTTGGGGATTAAATCATCCGATTACAGGTGTTTCAGCCCATACTTGGACATGGTCACTCTTGATTTACGCCTTTATTGCCAGCGTCTTACCCGTTTGGCTTTTGTTGCAACCGCGTGATTTTTTAAATTCATTGCTTCTTTATTTGGCACTTTTTGCCATGTTGATTGGCTTCTTTGTTCTCTCTCCTGATTGGGTTGCTCCTGCCATCAATGCTCACCCCGAAGGTGCGCCTCCTATGTTGCCATTCTTATTTATCGTCATTGCTTGTGGTGCGGTTTCTGGCTTTCATGGTCTTGTTGCATCAGGCACAACATCCAAACAACTGGATAAAGAAACCGATGCACCTTTGATTGGTTATGGCGGTATGATTGGTGAATCCTTGCTTGCATTGCTCGCTGTTTTGGCAACAACGGCAGGTGCTTTTTCAAGTCGTTCCGATTGGGAAAGTTTTTATGGCTCATGGGATAAAGCTGTCGGCTTACATCAGAAGCTTGGTATCTTTATTCAAGGTAATGCCAATTTCATTCATCAACTGGGTGTACCTTTGGATTATGCAGCTGCTTTTATCAGTGTGGTGGTGGTTGGTTTTGCCATGACTTCGGTGGATACAGGCGCACGTTTATTGCGTTTCAACATTCAAGAAATCGGGCATACCATTGGTGTCAAAACATTGGATAACCGTTATGTTGCAACCTTTCTTGCAGTGTTTGCGATGGGTTTCTTTGCATTTTTTGAAGTCAATGGAAAACCTGCGGGTTTGTTTCTTTGGACTTTATTTGGCACCACCAATCAAATTATGGCCGCTATGACGTTGCTCACCGTAACCATTTACTTGTATCGGAAGAAAAAACCCATTTTATATACATTATTACCCATGATTTTGGTCTTAGGTGCAACGATTTCTGGCATGGTTATGGGCATTATGAAAGCTGTAGCTAAAGAACAATGGGCTGTGGCAGCTGTGGGCTCAGTTATTTTCTTGTTGGCCATGTGGGTTTTGATTGAAGGCTTATTGGTGGTTAAGAAAATTCGACATGATAGAAAGGCAAATACTGAAGTTTAAGTGTAACGGTTCAGCGCATATTTTAGTGAAAGGGATGGATGTTCTGTATGAGATATTCACCGATAAATTGAATGCAATGAGATCATTGAAAGATTATTGACTGATGTTACGCATCCCACATCTTCTGTGATATAAAGACGTGGTTACTTTGGTTAAGTTTAAATCGTTGATAATCAAGTATCATATGTCTGTGCTATCATTTTCAAAGGTTAGCATAACGGCTGGGTGCGTAACATCAGTTACTCAGCTAGTTTGAATGAACTTCTTTCACTATAAATATACGGTTATCTTCAAGATTTAGGCATAAAAATAGATTGACGATAAAATTTTAGTTCATCAATCGATTCATAAACATCTGCCAATGCCAAGTGTTCTTCTTTTTTCTTGGGCTGTTCCAATGTGGGATACCAACGGCGACTCAATTCTTTCACGGTACTCACATCAATATTACGATAATGAAAATAAGCGTCCAAGGTTGGCATATAAGCAACCAAAAAACGACGATCTTGATGAATGGAGTTACCACATAATGGCGATGTGCCTTTTTTGACATAGCGAGCAATAAAATCAAATGTTTCTTGTTCGGCATCTTGCATGGAACGTGTGGACTGTCTCACGCGCTCACTCAAACCCGAATCAGCATGGTGTTGTGTACACCACTCATTCATGCCTGCCAACACGGATTCTTTTTGATGTACCGCCAAGTTCGGACCTTCCGCAATGATATTTAAATCGCCATCGGTAATGATGGTAGCGATTTCAAGAATCGTATCGATTTTAGGTTCTAAACCCGTCATTTCCAAATCCATCCATACCAAATAATCATCATGTTGCATGGTTCATGCTCCTTCAAACAAAGCTTTTGCTTTCATGGATTGTTTCATCCAACGACGGCGAATCGGATAATGACGACGCAAATGTACAAATTGCTTACCACGTTCATCATCATTCAATAAGGCAGTAGCTTTCAGTGCCTCACTATCTTGTTTTATCGAATAAAAGCGATGCACCAAAGTATCCCAAGACTCATCCTCATCTGCCATGCATGTGACTGGAGGTAACGCCGATTCCATATCCCATGTTTCTTCAATATTCAAATATGCACACAAAGCACGGTAAATATATTGAGTGTTGGCGGCTTTTCCATCCAAGGAATGTCCTGCAATATGAGGTGTTGCCAATCGACATTGATCGTGTGTCAAAAGGGGCAATAATATATTGGGTTCATGCTGCCAACAATCCATGATTGTCCAGTGTTTTTCATCAGCATTTAACCAATGAAGCAGCGCTTGGTTATCCACACATTGCCCACGTGCTGCATTGATGATGCCTTGACCTTGAAAACGTGCCAAATGATGGGCATTGAGTAACAGTTCTGTTTTATCAACACCCTCTCGAATCAACGGCGTATGCAAGGTAATCACATTGGCTTGTTCGAGGAGATCATCTAAACTTACAAAATCAGCACTGCCTTCGCATCGTTGACGTGGTGGATCATTGCGTAACACATGAATGCCCAAATGTTCACAGACATGCGCTAACAAACGACCAATACGACCGACACCAATAATACCCAAAGACATCGTGTTAAAATCGACACGTCCTTGCGCTTGCATTTCAAACAAACTTGCCAACATATATTCCACGACTGAAATCGTGGATGAGCCTGCCGCTGTTGCCCAAGTAATGCCCTGTTCGTTCAACCAAGCTTTATCATAATGATCATCGCCAATCGTGGCTGTTCCTGCAAAACGAACCGTTGAATCTTGCAAGAGTTTGGCATCTACTTTGATGCCAGATCGCGTTAATAATACATCCGCATCATGCACAACATCTGAAGTGATTTGATGCAATGGCAAGGTGGTTAAATTTACATCAAAACCTGCTAGTGATTCAAATGCTTGCTCCACACACCAGATATGCTCATCGGCGATGATATGTATTTTTTTTAAGCTCATATTGACTCCAAATTTTGCTAACTGATGTTACGCACTCCATCATTCTGTGGTCTTTTAATCGGTTTTCAGGGATGAAGATTGCTCTGTGTTCATTCCTTTGGAAGTGGGGGGTTTGAAGAGCCGGCTGAAGAAAAAAGGGGGGGGGGAAAAAGCACAAACCAAACAAAAAAAAAATATAAAAAAAAAAAAAAGAGTGATTGA
>JAUZQM010000025.1 GCA_030950985.1 Mariprofundaceae bacterium
ATGCTGCAACGCAGAAGGCGAGCTTTTAGACCAACAGAATGGGATGATTATTTATTTCCGCAGCCCTTATGCCACACCCAGTCATGAATATCGGGTTCAGGTTGATAGCCATTCACCAAGGTCAATAATAGCTCACGAACCGCTTGCACATCAAAATCTTGAGAAGCCTGCTGCATGTTTTCTAATAATACTTCCAGTTCTTGCCATGTAATCATTTCTTCATTGGCACGCATAATCAAAGGGTGTTCAGTGCCTTCTACATTGCTGCCAATCAATAATTCTTCATACAATTTTTCACCGGGGCGCAAACCTGTTTCTTCAATCACAATATGACCATCAGGATGCTCAACAGTCTTTTCAGTCAAGCCACTTAAGGCAATCATTTTACGCGCCAAATCAATAATACGAACAGGTTCACCCATATCCAATACAAAAACATCGCCACCTGCTGCCATCGCACCTGCTTGAATCACCAATTGTGATGCTTCTGGAATAGTCATGAAATATCGCGTGATATTTTTATGTGTAAGGGTAATCGGTCCGCCTCGTTTAATTTGTTTATGAAACAGTGGTACAACTGAACCCGATGAGCCCAGTACATTGCCAAAACGAACCATGGAAAAACATGTATGATGGTTTTGCGTCTGCAAGCCTTGCAACACCAGTTCTGCACAACGTTTGCTTGCGCCCATCACATTGGTTGGGCGCACTGCTTTATCGGTTGAAATCAACACAAAGCGTTCGACATGCGTGGCGATGGCTGATTGTGCCATATGCAATGTACCCATGATATTATTTTGAATGGCTTCAATAGGATTACACTCAACCAGTGGTACATGCTTATACGCTGCTGCATGATAAATGGTTTGCACCGCAAAACTTTTGCAAATTTTTGTTACCCGTTTTAAATGCTGAACAGAACCCAAAAAAGGTATGATTTCAATCGTATCCTGCATGGGTTCCAATATTTTTTTAAGTTCCTGATCGATGCTGTAAAGCGCAAATTCATTGCGTTCAAACAACAATAAGGATTTGGGTTGATGTTTGATAATTTGGCGACATAACTCCGAACCAATGGAACCGCCTGCACCTGTCACCATTACGACTTTATCACGAATGCATGTGCCCAATAGTTCACTATGCGGCGCAACCGCATCTCGCCCTAATAAATCATCAACATTAATATCCCGTAAGCGATCCAACTGTACCGTTCCATTGATCATCGCATCCAATCCTGGAAGAATCTTCACTTGAACAGGGTGTGGCTCTAAACGGTTAAAAATGTTCTTTTTCTGAATCATGGTCGCTGCTGGCATGGCAATGATTACTTCCTGAATATCTCGTGCTTGCAATACCGTTTCAATCTCATTAGGTGAATAGACGTGAATGCCAGCGACTTCTTGCCCTTGTAATTCAGGGTTATCATCAAAAAAGCATGTGACATAACTTTCGCCACTTAAGTGAAGTGCGGATACAAGTTTGGCTCCTGTTTCACCAGCGCCATAAATAGCGACACATTGACGTTTTTTTTGTTGATAACCATGCACCAAACGGCGTAGCCAAAAGCGACTACCACCCACAATTAACAAAGAAACCATCCAAAAAATAACCAATGATGAACGAGGTACACCGTGCGGCGAAAGTAACAATAAAAACAACGAGAAAATAACCACCATCAATGTAACAGCTTTTAAGATGGTTTCCAAAGCTTGTATTTCAATGAGGTGAATCACCGTACGATAAAGTCCCATTTTGAAAAATACAGGCAAGGCAATTACTGGTGGCAGAAGAAAGACCCACCAAGGTGTCCACGCTGAAATAAAGACTTCACCCAAACGCAATGAAAAAGCTAACCACAAAGCCAAAGGCATCATCATAAAATCAAATGCCATAGCAAATATGCGTCTTTCTTTTCGTGGTCTTCTTTGCAACCAATCAATCATCGTCATCTTTCTCCTAATCCTACAAAATCAATGCGGCGAATCACTTAAATAACGGATGTTACGCACCTTGGATGAAAAAAGAAACGTCATTCCATGCTTAGGAAGTGTGGCTTTAGCCACGCCCTGAGACTTCATTCGGCGCGGCTAAAGCCGCACCCCCAGAGTAATGAACACACAGCAACGTTTATCCCTAGAATTCGATGAAAAGATCACGGGATGATGGTATGCGTAACATCAGTTAAATAAATCATCCCATTGATAGAGACAAGAAAATATTTATTTTCGCCCGTAGATATCTTCAAAACGTTCAATATCATCTTCTTCCAAATAATCACCCACTTGCACTTCAATCATCTGCAACATGATTTTACCTCTATTTTGCAAGCGGTGTTTGGTTCCGATTGGAATATATGTACTCTCATTTTTGATAACTGTGAGCACTTCAGTATCACGTGTTACAGTCGCAGTACCCGATACCACAATCCAATGTTCAGAACGATGTTGATGACTTTGTAAACTCAAACTTGCACCGGGTTTTACTGCAATCCGCTTCAATTTAAAGCCTGTAGCTAGACTTTCCAAGACTGTATAACTGCCCCAAGGTCGTTTTACGGTCACATGTTCACGGTAGGAAGCATCATCTTGTACTTTCAGGCTATCCACCACTTCACGCACACGCTGACTTTCACCGCGTGGGCAAAGCAAAATCGCATCAGGTGTTTCCACGGCGATGATATTTTCAAGCCCAACGGCTGCAATGAGACGTGATTCACTACGCAGCAAGCTATTGTGGCAATCAATCGCCATCACCCGACCATTCACAGCATTGTTGTTGCTATCTTTCTCGGAAATATCGTACACAGCATCCCAACTACCCACATCGGACCAGCCCATCGATACAGGTACAACCATCACTTTATCCGATGCTTCAAGAACGGCATAATCAATTGAAATAGAGGGCATATTTTGAAAACGTTGGCGCACGATTTCTTGCCAGTTTTCACCACTTTCCCAAAGCGCTTGCATAGACATGACTTCATCATAAATGTCGGGGCTATGCTGTTGTAACTGCATCAAAATGACAGAAGCCTTCCAAACAAACATGCCTGAATTCCAAAAATAACCACCTTCCGCAACAAAGACTTTCGCCGTTGCTAAATCAGGCTTCTCAGTGAACCGCTTCACAGGTAAAGCATCCGTATCGACGTTTATATTTGCCTGAATATAACCAAATCCTGTATCAGGGTGTTCAGGAACAATACCAAACGTGACCAGTTTTCCTTGTTCTGCTTCCTGCTCTGCTTTTTCCAACGCTTCATGAAAGGATGAAATATCTTGAATTAAATGATCCGCTGGCAAGACCAACATGGTTGGATCTTCACCATCTTGCATCAATAAAGCCGCTGCTAAAGCAATGGCGGGTGCTGTATTACGTCCACACGGTTCAAGAATCGTATGCAAATGTTCCAGATCTGAAAACGCTTCCCCTGTGGCATGCGCTTCATTGGTCACTACCCATACGTCATCTTCTTCAATCACGGGTGATAGACGTGAAATCGTTGCTGCCAACAAGGATTCTTCACCGCTTAATTTTAGAAACTGTTTGGGTAATTGCTGACGTGACAAAGGCCAAAGTCGGCTACCTGATCCACCTGCTAAAACAACTGCTTTCATAATGATTCCTCTTGCATAACTCTTTTTCATTGATGTAGACGTTCTTGAATAAAAACAAACAGTGGCATCCATTTTTTTCAACTTATCCAATAAACAGTCTCCAGCATCATACAAAGCAGGCTTTGAATATCAATGGAAGTCTGCTTTCTATTACCACGTTGGCTGTTACTATGCGCTCCGATTTTAAGCTGCATGTTTTTTTAATTGGCAGCTGTCTTTGAGGTTAACAACGTATGTCACGCAAATTACGCAACATCGCCATCATCGCTCACGTGGATCATGGTAAAACGACACTGGTGGATGAATTACTAAAACAATCAGGAACATTTGATAATGTTCGTGAAGCTGTAGATACCTGTGTTATGGATTCTAATGCCATTGAAAGAGAACGTGGTATTACTATTTTAGCAAAAAATACAGCGATTGATTATGGCGATATACACATCAACATCGTAGACACCCCAGGCCATGCGGACTTCGGCGGCGAAGTTGAACGTGTCTTAAACATGGTTGATGGCGTGCTTTTATTGGTAGATGCGGCAGAAGGTCCGATGCCTCAAACACGTTTTGTGACCTCTAAAGCCTTGGCTTTGGGCTTAAAACCAATTGTGGTTGTGAATAAAATTGATCGTGATGGTGCTGATCCTGATGGTGTTGTTGATAAAACATTTGATTTGTTTTCAGCCTTGGGCGCAACCGACGAACAGCTTGATTTCCCAGTGGTCTTTGCATCTGCAAAAAATGGCTATGCCATGATGGATCATACTGAAGAATCTGATAATATGATTTGCCTATTCGACACCATCATCGAGCATGTTGATGGACCTTCAGGAAGCGCTGATGCACCCTTGCAAATGTTGGCAACTACCTTGGATTGGGATGATTATATCGGACGTATTGTGATTGGTCGTATTGCCAATGGCCGCGTTAAAATTGGTCAAGAAGTCACTGTGATCCATACTGATAGCACAACAGAAAACTTCAAAATATCTAAACTTTTAGGCTTTGTCGGTTTAGATCGTGTTGAAATCACTGAAGCAGAATGTGGTGATTTAATTGCAGTTGCTGGTTTGGAAAACATTAATATTGGCGAAACAATGGCTGATAAAGCCGAACCGATTGCCTTGCCTGTGATTCATGTGGATGAGCCAACCTTGAGCATGGAATTGCATGTCAATAATTCACCCCTTGCAGGGACTGAAGGCAAATTCATTACCACACGTCAAATTCGTGACCGTTTGTTTAAAGAAGTACGTACCAACGTAGCCATGAAAGTGGAAGAAACCGATTCGGCTGATATTTATAAGATTTCAGGTCGTGGCGAACTTCAAATTGGTATTTTACTTGAAAACATGCGCCGTGAAGGCTTTGAAATGGCGGTTTCTCGTCCAACCGTGATTGTTCGTGTGATTGATGGTGTGAAAAAAGAACCTTATGAAAGTGTGACCATTGATGTTCAATCAGAATATCAAGGTAGTGTCATTGAAAAGATGGGCATCCGTGGTGCGGAAATGACTGGTATGGAAACTGCTGATGATGGCATGACACGTATTGAGTTTATTGCACCAACCCGTGGTTTGATTGGTTATACCTCTGAATTTATGACCGATACACGTGGTACTGGCGTGATGAATCATGTGTTCCATGAATATGGTAGTTATGTCGGCGCACTTCCAGGTCGTCAAAATGGTGTATTAATTGCCAATGTTCCCGGTGAAACCGTTGCCTTTGGTATGTGGAAAATTCAAGATCGTGGAAAATTGTTCTTCGGTGCCAATGTGAAGATTTATGAAGGCATGATTGTTGGTATTCATGCTCGTGATAACGATTTGGTTGTCAATGCGACCCGTGAAAAGAAACTGACCAATGTTCGTTCATCGGGTACGGATGAAGCAGTCAACTTGATTCCACCGATTGCACTCTCCTTGGAACGTGCGATTGAATTCATTGCGGATGATGAATTGGTTGAAATTACACCGAAAAGCATTCGTTTACGCAAACGCTTCTTAACTGAAAATGAACGCAAGCGTAGTACACCAAAGAAAGTAAAATAAGCATGATTCAATGGATGGACAGAAACTCCCAATACAAGCACTTGGGAATGACGTTCTCCTAGCTTAGTATCTTGTGATGGATGCTAAATTTTCCAGTATAAAAAAGCCGCAGCTAAACACTGCGGCTTTTTTTTATGTCTTAAATATTCACCTTAAACATCCACACTATCTGGTGACTCCAAACGTGCCGTTGCCACTGCCGCACCCAAACATCCCAACACTGCACCACCCAACAATAAGGGTAATAACATCACCCATATATTTAAATTCACAGATACATTTTCTAACCATGAAGCAATTCCCCACACCCAAGGCCACAATAAGCCCCATGCCAACAAACCAGCCGCTGCACCCAGTGCCAAACCTTCCAATAAAAAAGGCATGCGTACAAACCATTCTTTAGCCCCCATCAAACGCATCAAATAGACCTCATCGGCCCGCGCCAATAAAATCATGCGCAAGGTATTTGATACAATCAATGACATCGCTAAGCCTAATAACAATGTTACAAACCAAGCCAAATACGCTGCTTTATTGAGTACATCACGCATACCAAGCAAGCGCACTTCATCTTCATTGATACTTGCACCGACTCGTTGTGCTGTTTCACGGACATCACCCACCACAAACCTCCCACCATCATCAGCTTGTAAAGATAACACCAAAGTTTCAGGTAAATGTTTTGCCATCAAGGCTGCATTCGCCACGCCTTGACCCAACCATTGTTGCATCCAATCCGCAGCCTCATCATGGGATACGGATGTCACGGTTACAACACCGGGAACTTGCTGTAAATCACGTTTCAATACTGTTAATTGATCGTTTGATGCTTGCGGTAAATAGACATGCAACACCATATTTTTCTGCCATGCGCCGACCCAATCACCCGTTGCCTGAAGCCCCATCCAAACCGAACCCAGTGCCCAAAGCGCAATCGCCACAATCATTAGTGCAAGATATTGATGGATGCCCAAAGGCGGCATGTTCCAGCCACCGGGCAAATGAATTTTTACCTTTTCAGGCTGCATAACTATCTCCCACCAATGCGCCTGCATGCAGTTGCACCACCCGTCCGGGATGTGAGTTTAATAAATGTAAATCATGGGTTGCCATAATCACCGTCATGCCCAAATGATTCAATCCCATCAATAAATCCAACACATGCCTTGCTGTTGCTTCATCTAAATTACCTGTTGGCTCATCAGCTAAAACCACGGGTGGTGTTGCCATCATTGCCCGCGCAATCGCAATACGTTGCTGTTCGCCACCCGATAAGGCTTCAGGATAAGACCATAAACGATCACCCAAATGCACATAATCCAAGACCTTTTGCACGCGTGCAATCAAACGTTGTTTCTTCCAACCTTGAATATGTAAAGGCAAGGCGACATTCTCAAAAACAGTCCTAGAAAAGAGTAAACGTTGATTCTGAAAGCACACACCCGTTCGACGGCGCAAGCTCCGAATATCATCTTCACTGGCTTTACGCATATCCCAACCTTGAACTTGAAGCGTCCCCGAAGTAGGGCGCAAGCCACCATAAAACATGCGCAATAAAGAGGATTTTCCTGCACCACTTTCACCTGTTAAATAGACAAATTGCCCTTGTTCAATCGTTAAATTCATACCTGAAAGAGCAATTTTTCCTGTTGGGTAACGAAGCATCAGTTGTTTCATATCCATCATGATTTTACGTTCAGTCATAAGTCATTTCCATCCGTTCCCCTCTTTCCCATAAGCTATAACACCTCATAAATTTCATCGTCACCCTCGAACGTTTGTGTCGAGGGTCTTTTGTTTCAAACAGTAGATACCCGATAAAAGAATTCGGGCATGACGGTAACTTTTACTCTATCCAGAAAATTCAAGCAACAGCCTGCTGACAAGAAGCCTGAAAAACTTCATCATAGCCGCATGCATGTGACCTGCCCTAAATGCCAAGCAACCTATGAACTCAAGCATGATGTACAGCATGCTTTGCTTGTTTGTCATCGTTGCAAAAGCGAATTTACCACCGACGATATTCCCATCATTGAAAAACCAGTGCCATCATCCGATAGCATGTATCCTGCACCCAAACGTAAAAAAACACGCATCTGGCCGTGGCTCACCGTTGTGCTACTGATTGTGGCAAGTTTTGGTATTCAATACAATCAAGCCATCTGGATTCAGCAACCTCAAATAAGAAATATTCTCGCACAACTTCACTATCCCATGCAACCACAAGCCAGTGATTGGTTGATTCTTCGCAATCAAAGCCATCGACAATGGATAACACGCCAAGATGGAAGCAAAGTGCTTGTTCTCACTGGCAGTATTCAAAATCGTCTCAATGCTGCCCAAGCATTACCTCAACTCACCATTCATTTTTATGAATCACCCAATACACGCCCGATTCAAAGTATCACCACATTTATCACCATGCCGCCTAGCTTACCTAATATTCGACATGCTCCCTATATTCAACCTGATATTGATCATACACCAATGAAAGGATATGAAAAACGTGATTTCACCCTTGTTTTTGAACATGTTCCTGAGCATAGCCGAGAATTTTCAATCGCGATTAGTCTCAAGTAAGACCACCGCTTGGGCGGCAATGCCTTCTCCTCGCCCTGTAAAACCAAGTGTTTCTGTGGTTGTTGCTTTCACATTACAAGCAGCCACATCAATCAACAGTAAGCTTGCCAAACATGCGCGCATATCAGGTATATAAGTTGCCAGTTTTGGTTTTTGTACAATCACCGTGGCATCAAGATTACCCACCTTCCAACCTAAATCATGAATACTTTTCATCACATGAGCGAGTAATTTCCGACTATCAATGCCCTTATAGTGTGGATCATCATCAGGAAAATGATGACCAATATCACCCAGACCTGCCGCCCCCAATAAGGCATCACACACCGCATGAATTAACACATCTGCATCGGAGTGTCCTGCTAAACCCAAATGATAATCCACCTTGACACCACCCAACATCAAGTCACGATTTTCTGCAAAAGCATGTACATCAAATCCTTGTCCAACCCTTATGTTCATACTTTTGCCTCCAAATAAGCTTGCATCCAACGTAAATCATCTTGCGTGGTAATTTTTCGATTATTCACATCACCTTGTGAGATATACACAGGAAACCCTGCCGCTTCCAATACCGAAGCATCATCGGTATGCAGATGCAAACGCTCTGATTCTTGTAATAATGCCTTTTGAAACCAATCCAAACGCGCCACTTGTGGTGTTTGTACTGCACGCAAACAAGCACGAGCAGGGGTTTCAAGGACTTTTCCATATTCATCAACACGTTTAATCGTATCATGCACTGGCAAGGCTGGAATCGCTGCGCCATATTTTATCGCCACATCCAAAACATCTTTCAAAACAGCTTGGGAAGTCATCGGTCGAGCAGCATCATGCACTGCGACCATATCGACTTCATCTGGCAAGGCTGCCAAGCCTCGTTGCATAGAAATCGAACGTTCATCACCACCTTGCACAGGTGCAAGCAATTCAAATGAAAACTTCTGACCCGCAATCACATCAACAAACATATCATCATCGATAGCAATCACGGGTTGTACCATCGCAATCCGTGGCTCTTGTTCTAAGCTTCTCAAGGTATGCAATACAATCGCTTGCCCTGCCACCGATACATATTGTTTAGGAATCTCGCCACCAAAGCGTTTGCCACTACCTGCTGCCAACAACAATACAGCAATACTCATACATCCAATCCTTGAACTGGCTTCATCCATGTGGGGATATCGCGTGTCATCGCATGTTGCATAAGCAAAGGATGACGCGGTATTTTATGCAAACTAAGCAACACGCACAGCACCAAACCATCTAATTTGACCGTTGCATCCACGTTCTATGTCCTCGCTTTGGCTTTTTCTGCAATGGCTCTAAAAATAGCCATCGCATCTTCCACTTCTTCTTTGGCAGCTTCGGAATCTGTTGATTTATCGACCCAACTTAATACCGATGGATCAGGTTCATCCAAAAACATGGAAGGACCTGTTTTTTCTTTGGTGCCATAACGCATCCGTACACGCACATAAGCGAGTGTTAAACGATAACGCGCTCGTGTCATCGCCACATACATCAAGCGCCGTTCTTCTTCCAAGCGATTTTCTTCGATGGCATTTTTATGTGGAAACAAGCCATCTTCCACACCAATAATATACACATGATCAAATTCTAAACCTTTGGCTGCATGGACGGTCATCAAACGCACTTGCCCTTCGGGTTCTTCTTCATCTTGATTGGATGCGAGAAAGACATGTTGCATAAAACTTTCCAAATTTCCGCCAGCTTCAGTATGACGCATCCACCAACGACGCAAATCCATGATATTGCGCATTCGACGTTCCGCTTCATCTTCATCCGCAGCTTCTTGACGAATAATATCTTCCAAACGTGTACGCTCAAGCAAGGCATCAAACGCATCATCGGGTTCACTATGCAAAAACATATGTTCCAAACCCGATACCATTTCAGCAAATTCACGCAGCGTATGACTTAAACGATGTTCCAAATCATCATGCAAACACGCTTCCAACAAAGAACATTCTTGTTTCCAAGCAAATTCACCCAACAGTTCCAAAGCTTTTGCACCCACACCACGGCGAGGTCTTGCCACGGCACGCATAAATGCCAAATCATCTTCTGGATTCGCCATTAAGCGTAAATAAGCCAAGGTATCTTGAATTTCTGCCCGATCAAAAAAGGATAAACCACCGCTTACATGGTATGGAACATTGGCTTCACGCAATGCCATTTCCACAGGGCGTGATAAAAAAGATGCACGGTACAACACGCAAAAATCATCCCAACC
>JAUZQM010000026.1 GCA_030950985.1 Mariprofundaceae bacterium
AATCAATATAAACATCCAAAATACGCCAAATTAAATAACTGATGTTACGCACGTTGTATGCTTAGGTTCTAAATTCGGCATGCTTTGGAAGTGCGGCTTTAGCCGCGCCGAATGAAGTATTAGGGTGGAGCTAAAGCCGCACTTCCAGAATAATGAACTCATCCTGAAATATAATTAAAAAACCATGAGATGATGGTATGCGTAACATCAGTTAAATAATCTAAAACATCTACTAATGGACTAACAATTATGTATAAGCATTGCTACAAAGTTGCATCAATAATGCATCAAAGAGCAATCTAAATCCTAATAGCTTATCTACCCATGATCGGGAAACCATCAGAATTTTCATTGCCATCTGTAAGTAGGTCTTGATTCAAAAGTAACATCAATACAAAGGTATTTTTTTCGACACATAAAAAATTAATCTGTTTAGCATACCAAGGACTTTTCATATCCAACGCAGTGAAAAATAAATTCAGCATGAAATACCCCAATAAAAATAAGATATAAAAGCTACAATTGTTACCCACTTAAATTTCATAAGATCCACAATATATTAAAGTAATTTCCATCTCCATGAAAGAAGCACTTGACCATTCATACGAAAATTATTTTTTGGAATACGGTTAAATCCCCAGTTAGAATATTCAATATTAAAACTTCCATCTTTTCGTTTAGAACGTCCAAAACCATATGTCCAACCCCAGTCATTACGATGATATAGTTTACGCCAAGCAAAAGATTTACTTATACCTGATCCAATAAACCAACCATCGCCAATATTATATTGCCAATGGTTGTGTAGAGCAGGAACTCCTTGAAAAAAAGAAAACGATACATTGCTTTGATACCCCTTGGGTAATGACAGTAATTTTACCGATTTCAGATCATAAGCTAACTTAAAGTCCATATTTTTAATGCTTAGTGGTGTATGGATTGATTGTGGGTTCCATTGATTCCATCCCAATGAAAAACCGTTAGCCTTACGATTCGCATAACCTAAACCCCACGTATAAGTCGGTGTATGTGTCATCCCTATGATCGGAAATTCAAAACCAGTGTGTATATAAAAATGCTTATAGGGTGACCATTGCACATTGCTTTTCAATCCATAACTATTATCTTTTAAACGCCAATGTAATTGAATATTTCCTACTAACCTGAGATTTGAAGATTTTGGCAAAAGGACATTATCATAACCATGAATCAATGGAGGGAGCAACAGCGTATCATTTGCAACTTGTTGACGTATATTGCTCTTATCAGAATGTAATTGATCTACCAAATGTGACATATGTTTTATTGTTGTGCTGGGTAATAAACGTAGGCTTGACTTCGCAATTCTCACGATAGGTAATGCAAGATGATGAGCTTGGTGTTGTTTTACTGATTTACGCGCTATTTTTGTAAGTTTCTTTTTTATGGGCAGATTTTTCACTTTTTCTTTTTTAACGGGAGTGATTTTAGGCTTCACTTTGGTTTGTAACCATAAGTCATCTTCTTTAGGTATGTGTCGATAAAACGTATTATAAGGTAGTGTTTCAGGGTCATAAAGAGTTTGACCATTCCAAGGATTCGGAAAACATTGCCGACGTTCGATACGATAAAGCAATTGACGCTTGGAACGCGCATCTAAATCACTTTTTACTAAAAGTTCAGGGCGAATACGATGATCAGGGTCATGCTCTGTAAAACCCCATTGATTGAAACCAGGCCAGCCTTCCGAGCGACCGACTGCCTGCCGTGATACCGCTTGATGTGTGCCTGAACTGACTAGATTATGTGGAACATTAAGATAGTTTACATCGCAGAAATTCCAGCGCAAAACAATGCGTTCAATTTGCTTCCGTTGTTCAGGGTGTGCATGCCATATTTGCCCTAATAGCAACAATAAATCATCTAAATTAACGACATCCAAACGTGCATCTTGGCAAGTTAATCCATTGCATGGCAACCCCAAAACATCAATATTGGCATGCTTTAATATTGCCAACGTTTTTTCAATGTTTTGTGGACTTTGTTGTTGCCGTAAGTTGGTAATCAGCCCTTGTAATGTTTCTTCCGCATAGGATGGGGATGCCAACATAAGTAGGGAAAGAAGCCCTGAAATCCCTCGAAACATGACTATCGTTGCGTTTTATAATTTGGCGGTGCTGTAGCGATCAATAACTGGAGAAAAGTGATGGCTTTCAGAACCCAATTTTAAGCTTTCATCCAATTTATGAATAAGTGTTTCTAAAATAATACCATTGGTGTTGCCTGTAATGGCTTTATTATAACCTAAACCCGATTCATAAACACCTGAATACCAACCCTTTTCAGGATCATAGGCATTGCGTATGGCTGCAATCAAACGTTTCGCATAAGGGTCGTTGGGATAAAGGTATGCCAGACTAAAAGCGGCTTTGACTGATAACGTTTTTAACTCTGGATGATAAACCCCAGTGTCCGTGATGGCACTCCAAGGTGATCCAGCCACATAAATAGAGTTATATAAAAAGTACGGTTCTCTATCCAAGTTATCTTCCGATACTGCAGTAACAAACCCTGTTTCTTTAGCATGTGCCTTTTGCACATCAAAAATATGTTGAAATAATTTTTCAAATTTTTTGGTAGATTTAATTTCCATAGCTTCCAGAGCATAGGATTCTGTGACAACATAGTTATAAGCGCCATATTGGCGTGGATCTCGTGAATCAACAGCAATCGGAATATCATGAATAATCACATCACTACGAAATTTATTATTATAATTCGCTGCCACGCTGGTATCCAAGCCCAAATCATTCAAAATTTTCCCTGCATATTGTTCATAACCCAAACGCCCTTCTTGAAAATATTGGGTTTCATCCATCACTGGATCACGGTACAAGCCATACATTTGTTGTTTTTTGACCAACGGCGAAAAATCCCAGCGTTGAACCACATGTTCAGACTGTTTTGAAAATCCTGGGTAATTGGCAGAAAGGGTACGCAAGGAGGAAATCATACGTGCCAAGTCAATGGTCGAAACACCAATACCTTTGGGTGCTGGGTGATTATTATAATCTGTCATCGTAGCAGTTTTGGTGTTATAGACCTTGTTAGGAGCCACACCATCATACAACTTGATACGATTCAATGTCCCTAATATATTGCTCATGCGTTGATGAAAATCATTATCATTCAATAAGCATAAACGTTTGGCTGCAAGCGTTGCAAAAATAACAGATCCACTATCCCACATCGTAGTGGAAGGATAATCATTCACAGAGTTTACCAAACCCGTCATGGATTGATAATTTTGATCAAAATATAGCCAAGCAATTTTGGCATAGTCCATATCATCACGGGTAAAATGAGGATGTTCTTTATGTAAGGAGGTTAAACATTGGTCACGTTTATTATTAGCATTAAAAAAATATCCAGAACCTGAATGAATAGAATTTTGATAAGCATTAGGCCATAGGATAATCAATGCCGCGAGAACTACACCCATAATTAAAGCAAACAATCCAGCCCAAATAAGTTCCCAAGGTTTACGACTTTCTTGCTTTGCTGATTTGTTATCATCCGACAAAGCATGTTCTTCAGCATGGGATTGATGATTATCCATTTTTACCATCCAAAATATTTTTTATCACGTGGATTGGTGGTTTGGTAGATCCTGTTTTTTTAAGCTTTAATTGAGCTGCCGTATAATCCAAAATCCCCATCAATTTTCTTAATGCATCTTTTTTTACTTTTGGAAGCATATCTGAAGCTTGCCAAATATTGGCTTTTAAGCCTTTGATCAAAAGACCCGCTTCTGCATAAGCACCTGATTTGGCTAGTTTACGAAGTTTTCGTGCTTCATCCAGTGCTTTTTCTAATAACTTTTGGGCATCTTTAGGAAGATTTCCCACTTTCTTTTTTGTTGCTGTATTTGTTTTATTTTGTTGTTGAGGTTGCAACTTTTGTTGATGCTTTATTTTTTTGAAAACCATCTTTTTTGCCAACTGCTGCTCTTGTAATATCAATCTCTGCCACTGTGACGATTGAATTTTACTTTGCTGTACCAACCATACGAGCATGATAAACATACTTATAGCAAAAACAGATGCAATCACTAACAATATATTCCTATATTGTAATGTCATCCGTTGTTGCTCAATTTTCATTCTTTGGTTGCAGATGTTAATAAAGGCCCTCGTGCTTTATAAGCCATGATTTCTAGAATAATACCATTTGTATTGGCAGTAATCGCATGATTAATTTCACCAGTTGCTTCATAACGACCCGAATACCAGCCCCTTTTTTCATCATACAATTGAGCCAAGGCTACTTTTAGCTTTTCTGAATAAGGCGAATCAAACAGTTCTGACCATCCCATCGCTGCTTTGGTCGATAAGGTACGAAATTTTGAAGCATCTTTATGATCAGGATCAAAAGTTGCCCAAGGTTCCATGTCATTTAATACACTGTTGTACACAAACCATGGGGCTTGATCAATATTATCTTCTGATACCGCTGTTAAAATACCAGTCGCATCAAAACGGTTAATTTGTGCTTGTAATACGGATTGAGCCAAAGGCAAAGTAATCGCATTATAACCAAATTCAATGCCCTCTAAAATATAAGGTTCTGATAGCACAGCATTATGCGTTCCTTTATAAAAACGGGGCAAACGTTGATCATAAGCAATCGCTTGACCTTCTACTAAGACTACTTTTACACCCATATCATAACGCGCAGCCTGTGTTACATCCAAACCTAAAAAAGTCAGCGACTTTGCAGCATATTGCTCATAACCAAAGCGACCTTCTTGATGAAGCTGCAATTGATGTGAGCTATTCAATTCACCTGTCATCAATTCTCCATCTTTCACCATATGAGAAAACTTCCAACGATTAATAACTTTTTTAGCTTTGATTGCGAGTTTAGGATGTCCCCACACAATAATTTGAAGTGGGACACCAAAACGCGCAATGTCTAAAGCAGACCAACCAATACCACCGTTAACGGGTTTATTGTTGTAGTCAGTCATAATTAAGGTTTCAGTATTATAAGCTTTATTGGGAAGTTTATCCTGAACCAAAGGAATGGTTGCTAAGTGATCTAGCAATCTACCGACACGCTCGTTTAATTCATCCTCTTGAATAATACCTAATTCACGTGCCGACAATGCACCCATTAAATATGAGCCTAAATCCCACAGGGTTGTGGATGGATAGCCATCAACTGAGTTTATCATACCTGTTTCATTGTGGTAGTTATTTTGAAAATAGTGCCACGCCACGACAGCCCAATGTTTTTCTTTATCGGTGAGTTCAACGGGAACAACAACAGCTTGTGGAAAACCATCATCCACCCGCAATACATCTGAAAAATTATCAATCCATGCTTGAATCGGTCGTGGCATATGCAATTCAGCCTGCCAAGCAATCGTAACAGCTAAACACAAGCCAATCATAAATGCCAAATGATGACGTGCATGTAAATATCCTTGAGACCATGCCATACTATGCTTCCCCCTCACCACGTAACATTGATGCTCGTACGATAATAGAGAGCGCCAAACAATTGTTAAATGTCCAAAATACATTGACTAAATAGGCAGGAACATGCTGTTCTATACCTAAAAATACTTGCCACCCCATATAAACTGCACCCAGTATTGATGCACTAATAATCGTTAGTTGTGGCCAAACCAAGGCTATATTGTTGCCTGCTAATCCTGTTTTGGGTGTCACATGAAATTTAATGGGTTGGCGACACAATACTTCCCACATCGCAGTTAAATTTTGCCAAAAGAATGCCAAATAATATTGCTCACCTCGAAGACTTGGAACCTCCCAAGTGGCTATCATGACAGCCAAGCGATTGATAATTAAAAAAGGTAACAAATGCGCATAAAAAGTACCATCATAGGCAGAAATCGGTGCAATACCGGTAAAAAAGAAAATAATTGGTGCAAGTAAAAAAGGAATAATCCATAGGGGTGCAAGATAGGAATACATGGTCGCGCCATACATCCATTTTTGCCAAAAACTTAAGCCTTTTTTGCGTAAAGGATTATCACTGCGTGCAATATCTAATGTACCTCCAGCATATTTAAAGCGTTGAATACTCCAACTCAACAACTCCTGAGGTGATAACATTTTACTCAATATTTCAGGGTGATATACCGATTTCCATATTTTTTCTTCATCCGCATGTAAATAGATGCCTGTATAGATGTCTTCCGATACATGAAATAAATAAGGCATGACTTCAGTACGACGTGCAATTTCCAATGATAACTGTTCTTGATAGATCGCCTTCAAAGCAACTTCTGGCACATAATCAGCCAAAGCAGTTGATTTATCGAGCGTACTGGTAACATATCGTTTCAACGCTTGTTGGACAATCGCTTCACGGCGATGAACACTACCTGCACCACAACAAAATGAAGCATTGTATGTATTACGACGACGCAAAATGATGTCATAAAACATACTTGGATCATTTCCCAACACATCACGATTCATCCACACAGGACCTAGTATATTTTCAACACCTTTCCCCATATATCGCCCAGCCACACCTAAATGCCAACGTTTTTCCAACCAAGTAGGCAAAGGCACGCCTTCTTGATAATCAAAAAACCATTGAGGAGTCTGTATCCATGCGACATCAATATCACGGAAATAACCCAAGGTACGTTCTAAAAATTCAGGAAAAGGGCGTGTATCTGCATCAAAAATAACCATCAAATGACCTTCCGTATGGTTCATTCCATGACGAATATTACCAGCTTTAAAACCTATATTATTCTCTCTTGCAATATAATTCACACCTTCTTCTTTGGCGACTTTGGCCATGATGGATCGGTTGCTATCATCCAAGACATGAATACGAGCATCCACACCATGAGGTACATGCATGCGCTTGGCATCCTGAATAGATAAACGCACTAACTCTTCATCTTCATTGTACGTGGGGAAAAATACATCCACAATAATGTCACCATCTTTTGATACTTGCTGGCTAATTTCAGATAAACGTGACGGCGCTGATCGCCAAGGGGTATCTTTCACACGCCATAAATTAAATGTAAAAAGAATCGTGCCAATAAAAGCTAAGGTTTCAGCGATGGCCAACACAATAGAAAAACCTAGTGCTTCCTCATTCAATGAATCTGTCCAACGCCAAAATAAATACCATAAACCTAAGAAAATACTGCAACTACCTAGCATCTGTGCTAAAAACATTTGTCCATCACTGGGTTCACATGCTTTGGGAGGTGTTCGATTTTCAAATTTGGAAAAATACCATGTTGGTGTTTTTTCTTGTTTCATATCTGTGACTTTAACCTCGTAAACCAGTTGCTTCGACAGGTAATTCATGAATATGATCAAACATTGGAAAGAGCTGATCGAGAAACGTATCATGAAGTAATTCAGATATTTCAGCATTGGCATGCAATATATATAAACGTGATCCAGCAGGCATGGCTTGAAATAACTGCACAAGTAATGCCAAGCCACTACTATTGGCAACGGATACATGTTTTAAATCGACAGCCAAACGTGAATGTTTTTTTACATGTTTCAATAATATCGATTCTTTGCCTATCTCTAAGCCAAAGGATGCATCCAGTGTATGGTGTTTAAATTGAGCCAATAATAATGTACCTTTTAATGATAATCTTACCCAAGCATTATCATCTTGTACTTGTAAATCGTCATCTTTCATTTCTACATCTTTAATCATGTCCCAGTAACCTCATAATATGTGAAAACTTGTAAGAACAATCATATAAAAACAAGTAAACCAATACGGCAAACACCCATGTATTTATTTTTTTTCTTGAAAGTCGCATAAAAACGCCATCTACCATCCAACGTGATAATATAATCACTACTAAGCCAGCAACAATACCCATTATAGCGCCGACCAACACATCCATAGGCCAATGGAATCCTAATGCAACACGTAATAATGAAAAGAATGTGGCCAAGACTAATCCAATCACTCCCCACCAACGATTGAGAGAAAAAAGCGAGGTTGCTAGTAAGAAAAAAACAACTGCATGATCACTAGGAAATGAGCCTTGCATATGGAAAGAATCAACCACGCGATGCCATATTTTGGGAGGCAAAGGAATTTGCAATAAATTTTCTTGCATCATAGGGCGGTTTGATTCAACGAATTTTTGTATTGCTTTAGAAATAATAAAAAGAACGGGCATCGCACAGCATATCATCAAGGTAATAGTTCGTGCATGGTGGCGTAACAAGCCTTTTGGACGTTCAGGTAATAAGCCTGGTGTTCCTGCATACCACATACTACATAATGCTAAAGCATATAATATCCATGCAAGTCGATTGGATAAAAATAAAGCATTATAAAATAAATCTGCCGATTCACCAATGATATGATTAAAATAATGCAACCAATAAAGGTTATCGATGAACATATTCATATTCATCTTCCAAAACCAAACATAAAATGAAAGCTTGCTGTAAAAAATATTAGATTTTGATTGATGTCAAAAAGAACCAATAAAGAAAACGGATAAAATATACTACCATAGTGGTGTAGTAATTGCTCAATGCCATAGGTTAAATGCTGCATAAATGCCAAAAAATATAATAATATACTGCCAATAAAAATACCCAATAAAACCGCATAAATGATTTCTTGAATACTCAATAAGCCAACGTTTATCATGTGTATGGTCAAAAATAAAGGTAGTAATGATAGGATCAACGCAACATACCGCATGCGATGAGTAATTAAAGATAGGGTGACAAACCAAGCCGCCAGAAAACAATCATCGACACTATCTAAATCACTGATATGCCAATAAAATTCCATGCTATGTAAGACATGCTCGGAACTCATTGCAACCACATCTCCAAATATCAAAAAAATCGCCAAGGAACGATAAGGAAATATATTTCCTTTTTCATAAAACCAACATGCAACGGGTAACATAGTTAAGATAGTCCAGTGCCATGTGTTGATAACATCATACAATGATGCATTTAAAAACCAGAGATTCACGGTTTCCAAGCACCTTTGCTACCATACATAGCTTGAATACCGGCTAAAGAAGCAGGTGATGAATCAATGGTCCAATGCGCTTCACCCACCGATTTCTTATCAATATTAAACCAGAAAACACCCACCATCTTTGGATAACCATATGCCAACTGTAAGGACATATCTTTAATCCATGCTGGTTTATCCGTTCCGATCCCCCCCGTGGGTCCACCAAGCTCGGCAGAAGAAATACCCGCAATAAAATAAGGTTTATTTGGATAAAGTGTTGTTAAAGTCTTGTAAGTAAATTGATGAACCTGATTAAATGTTTGCCATGTTAATGTTGGGTGTAGCGTTGTTTTGGTACCAAAATTAAAGCCTGAAGTACTGATCATATCGACATATGTATCACCTGGATAAAATTGTGTAAAATTATCTTTATACCAAGTATTCGGAGAAAACACCCACTTCACCATATTGCTTCCTAAACCTGCGGCACGAAAGCGATCCACAACATGGCGATAGGCATTGATATAATCTTGAGCTGTGTTTCCTAAATGTCGCACTGTGGTACCTTGATTAAAATCCGAGCCCCAAGGGTACCAATCACCATTCATTTCATGCCCAAATCGCATCCAAATATCGGCATTAGACCAAGTGGGCAAGATATTATTTTTAATACCATTGATAGAAGCATCAATATACGGATCCATCACCCCAGCATAAATATCCTTAAGCAAGCTTACATTGGCATTTCCGAGTGTAGGTTGCATCGTTAATACCACAGAATAACCTGCATTTAAAACGGTTGGAATTTCATTTTTCCACATCCATGCTGGTGTTGTGAAATCATAAAAATGATGAATACGGTGTGCTTTATGTCCAGCTTTCGCTTCCCAAGCCGTGAATGAACTCGTTAAGATACTGTTTGTTGTGACACCAACGAATAAACGTCCTTGAATATTTACGGTCGCTGTTGATATACCTAGATTTCCAGCTTTATCGGTGGATTTGAACGTCACAACGGTTGGACCAGGTAGAAATTTTAAAGGTGCATCATTGCTTATCGTTAACACTGGATCGATATTATCAAGCGCACTTGCACCCTTTAAAAAAGCAGTAATATATGGATCCGTTGAAGCAAGACCATATGCATCAATGGTTGTTAAGGTTATATTGGCAGGAGCAGTGACAACTGGTGCCGTTTGATCTTTCACAAAAATGGTTCGTGTAATGGGAGCTGCCGCATTACCAGCCTTGTCTTTTACGTTATAGGTCAGTGTATATGTACCGACGACTGCGGTGTTGACCGACCCTGTCATCGTTGCAACCAAGCCTACATCCACATTATCGGTGACTTTTGAACCTGCATCGACATACACGGAGCCAGCAGCAAGCGTATAAGGATTTGTGCCCAAGAGTGTAATCACTGGTGCACCCACATTAACGACATGAACGGTTCGTGTGATGGGAGCTGCCACATTAACGACATGAACGGTTCGTGTGATGGGAGCTGCCGCATTACCAGCCTTGTCTTTTACGTTATAGGTCAGTGTATATGTACCGACGACTGCGGTGTTGACCGAACCTGTCATCGTTGCAACCAAGCCTACATCCACATTATCGGTGACTTTTGAACCTGCATCGACATACACAGAACCCA
>JAUZQM010000027.1 GCA_030950985.1 Mariprofundaceae bacterium
CCTTATATGTTTATTTAGCGCGGCTAAAGCCGCACTTCCAGTGCAATGAACAACGGAGCATCCATCGTTATCACCCTCGAGTGCGTAACATCAATTAAAAATTTGTCGTTAAAAAGGATTGAGATATGCAAGCATTTACAATATTGAATGGATTGGTTGTCCCTTTGGACAGGGCTAATGTGGATACGGATGCCATTATTCCGAAACAATTTTTAAAAAGCATTAAGCGCACAGGTTATGGTCCATTTTTATTTGATGAATGGCGTTATGAAGATGTTGGGCAACCTGAAATGGACTGTACGCATCGCCCCATTCGCAAAGATTTTGTCTTGAATCAAGCACGTTATCAAGGTGCTAAAATCATGTTGGCGCGTGAAAATTTTGGTTGTGGTTCATCGCGTGAACATGCGCCTTGGGCTATTTTGGATTATGGTATTTCTTGTGTGATTGCACCCAGTTTTGCGGATATTTTTAATAATAACTGCTTCAAAAATGGCATTCTCCCCGTTATTTTAACGGATGACGAAATGGATGTTCTATTTACTGAAACAACCACCACTGAAGGCTATAAAATTACTGTCGATTTAGAATCACAAACAGTAACGACACCATCAGGGCAACGGTTCACTTTCGAGGTGGATGATTTCCGCAAGCATTGTTTGCTGAATGGTTTGGATGATATTGGTCTAAGCTTGCAAGCATCCGATAACATTCGAGCTTATGAAAAAGAAAGAAAAGAATCAGCACCTTGGCTATTTTAAAACAAGCTTTAAGCACACGGAATCATGATCGTGATGTCATGGGTATGCGTTATGTATATCCCGTGATTTCACGACGTGCTGGTGGTGTATCCGTTGGTATTAATCTAAATCCAAACAATGCTTGCAACTGGCATTGTGCTTACTGCCAAGTGCCTAATTTAACGCGAGGTTCGGCCCCCGATATTGATTTACACCAATTGCATGATGAACTGACTGTGATGCTCACATCCATTTGTCAGGGTGATTTTATGCAAAAACATGTGCCTCAAGGTGTTCGTAAACTTTGTGATGTGGCGATTTCAGGCAATGGCGAGCCAACAAGTTGTCAAAACTTCGATGAAGTTGTGAATGTTATTGTTGATGTGCTTAAAACATTTGATTTAATAGCGAAGATACCCTTGCGTTTGATTACCAATGGTTCGTATGCATGCAAGCCTCATGTGCAACGCGGATTAGCGATGATGGCAAACTATCGTGGCGAAGCTTGGGTAAAGGTAGATGCGGCAACGAAAGGTGGTATTGCCAAAATCAACGGTATCCATGCTTCAGCAGAATTATTGGCAATACAGGTGAAGGCTGTGGCATCGCAATGTCCGACATGGATACAAACGTGCATGGTTGCATGGGATAAAGAACCACCGACTGAACAAGATACACAAGCATATTTGGTATTTTTGCAAGAGCAAACGTATCTAAAAGGATTACAAGGCGTGCTATTGTATGGCTTAGCTAGAGATCCTTTACAAGATGAATCTATTCACGTCTCACCCTTGAGTGAAGCTTGGATGATAGCCTTTCAACATCGTATTGAGCGTGTTGGGCTGACTGTAAAACTATTCATATAAATTATACGGGAGAATCAAAATGAAAAAGTCTCAAATCATCATCGCAGCAGGACTTATGATGTCATTATCGGCATGTGCGACTGCACCCAATGATCCAAATAAACAAGCCAAAGATAAAGCAGCCATGGGGGCTATGATGGGGGCTGTTGCGGGGGCTGTTATCGGTTATAATAGCGATAGCAATCGTGAACGTGGTTTGGCTCGCGGTCTTTTATTGGGAGCAGCAGGCGGAGCAGCAGTCGGTGCTGGTGTTGGCTCTTACATGGATAAACAACAAGCAGAATTCAATCAGCAATTGTCATCAGAACGTCAAAGTAATCAGATTGAAATTCAACGTTTGAAAAATGAAAACTTAAAAATAACCATGAATTCAGAAGTATCATTTGATAATAATTCATCAGCTATGAAGCCTGCTTTCAATCAAACATTGCGTAAAGTTGCCAATATTTTACAACGTTACCCCAAAACAACCGTGCGTATTGTGGGTTATACAGATAGCCGAGGTTCAGAAGCTTATAACCTTAATTTATCCGAGAAGCGTGCCAAGTCTGTCGCATGGGCATTGCAAGATAATGGTCTAAGCCACCAACGTGTGAGTGTTGAAGGTCGTGGTGAAGCCAACCCTCGTGCAGACAATAAAAATGCGGCAGGTCGTCAATTAAATCGTCGTGTTGAGATGTTTATTCAACCCAATAAAAATATTCAATAATGGCTGTGATTCAATAATATCGTAGTTCAAGTGTGAAAATATCGTCATGCCCGAATTCTTGTATCGGGCATCTCATGTTTGAAGAAAAGACCCTCGACACAAACACTCGAGGGTGACGGTGCAGCTTATAACGACTAAACGATGTCATGTTACGCATACCATCATCCCGTGATTTTTTAATTGAATTTTAGAGATGACGTTGCTGTGTGTTTATTATTCTGGAAGTGGGGGGTTTGGAACGCCCAAAAGAGTAAAATTGGGGGGGGAAAAAAGAACAAAAAAAAAAAAGAAAAAAGAATTATTTTTTTTTATAAAAAA
>JAUZQM010000028.1 GCA_030950985.1 Mariprofundaceae bacterium
TGCCTAACGGCTTGCATGAGGGGCGGCGCAGCCGTCCCTCTCGATGCTTTTGTTAGAGTGCTTGCACTCTTGGAAGCAGGGATTTTTCAATCTGGAGATAATTGGAACATCTAACATGATAACCACCATCTTATCAGAAAATTTTAATCACCTTGCGATTTTGCAAGAGAACTCCAAAACAACCCGACATCTTTTCAGAATAACAACATCGAATCAAAAATCTTAAACCCTGATTTCACAACCCAGAAAAGCCTCTAACTTAGCCATACGTGTACTTGATTTTCCATGTATTACTTTCCTATATACACCCTTGCTTTGCTTCATATTTAGCTATTAAGGTTTAAACACCGAGGATTTCCGTGATGGAATCCTAAAAAACCAAGGTCAAGCCAAAACCTACTTCACTATTACGCACTTTGCTGAAAAAAAACATCATCCCCGAAATATTTTTTATCGGGGATCTAATGTTTAAAATAACAGACCCTCGACACAAGCATTCGAGGGTGACGATGTAGGTTCCATGCTAACTTCATACTTAAATGACTATCGTAAAAAAACGCCTCAAAAGCACCAAAAGTCATAACATCAATCACTTTAAGCAAATTCCGGCAAGATATTGGCATCAAAAACAGGGCCATCAACACAAACACGACGGTATTTTTCTTGCCCATCTTCCAGTGTTTTGACCACACAACCCGCGCACCCACCCACCGCACATGCCATATATTCTTCCAAAGAAAGTTGTGTTGGGATATTGAGTTCACGTCCCAAACGTGCCACAGCATGCAACATCGGATGAGGACCACACGAAAGCAGAATACATTGTTGTCGTTCTTTTTCGTTCAAGGCTAAAAGATAGTTGCGCGCCAAATCGGGAACATGTCCTTCATAACAACCATACAAGCCAGCATTGGATGCCAATCGACATGGAATACCGCGCTCTTCCAACGATGTGATGCTTAACGTGGTATTGCCTTGCATCCCCGGTAATAAAAAAGTGGATGGTTTTAAGGCAAAAGGAAATACCACTTCTGAACCTGCAAACACCATCATGTTGCCACCCGCTTTTTGTAAGCTATCGGCAGCAAAAATCATCGGAGGAATGCCTACACCACCCCCAATACAGATATAACGCTTGGATGTATCCGATAGATTAAAAGGGCGACCAATCGGCCCCATCATGGCAAGCGATTCACCCACTTGTCGTTCCGCCAATTGATGCGTTCCCTCACCAATTTTCTTATACAATAAATCAATCGTACCTTTTTCAGCATTGCACAACATGATGGAAATAGGGCGGCGTAAAGCTTTCGCTTGTGACACCCTGATATGCACAAATTGACCCGCTTTGGCTTGTTTTGCTGTTTTGGGTGCATGCAAACGCATGATACATTGATCACCATCATGGTGAACATGCGCTAAAATCTTTGCCTGTTCTTCAAAAATCGTGGTGTGATGATTCAACATTAACTTCACACGCCTGAATATTGCGGATGAAGTTCACGCGCATGCATATTGGGTAATTTATTGAGTGCAGCAATCAATGCTTTGGCAGATGCAACCACAATATCGGTATCTGAACCTTGTCCATTGGCAATAAACTCTTCATTTTGCAAACGAACCGTAACCTCACCTTGCGCATCCGTGCCTGCTGTAATGGCATTCACAGAGTATAAAAGCAGTTTTCCTTTAGGCTCAACCAATGATTTAATTGCTTTGAATGCTGCATCAACAGGACCATCACCTTCAGCTGTTGCCTTAAATAGTTCACCGTCAATACTCAATTCCACGGCTGCCACAGGCGTATCTCCCATGCCTGATGCTGCATGCAAACTAACCAATTTAATGCGTTCCATATCGACTTCAGAATCAGCCGACAAAATCGTCATTAAGTCTTCGTCAAAAATATCTTTTTTCTTATCGGCAAGTGTTTTGAAACGTGCAAACACCGCCTTGAGTTCTTCGCCATCTAAAGATGTTCCCAAGGTTTCATAACGTGATTTAAGTGCTGCACGCCCTGAATGTTTACCCAACACCATGCGGTTGGTGTTCAATCCTACGGATTCAGGGGTCATAATTTCATAGGTTTGTTTCTGTTTTAACACACCATCTTGATGAATACCTGCTTCATGGGCAAACGCATTCGCACCCACAATCGCTTTATTGGGCTGGACAGGCATGCCTGTGATTTGACTGACCAATTTGGATATTGACATGATTTTGGTCGTATCAATCCCTGTTTCAATGTCATAATAATCAGAACGTGTTTTCAAACTCATCACAATTTCTTCCAACGCCGCATTGCCAGCACGTTCACCCAAACCATTGATGGTACATTCCACTTGCCTTGCACCCGCTTCCACCGCTGCTAAAGAGTTGGCAACGGCAAGTCCCAAATCATTGTGGCAATGTACCGAAAAAATCGCCTGATCAGAATTTGGCACACGTTCAATCAATGTTTTGATGCGATTACCAAATTCAAAGGGGGTCATATAACCCACTGTATCAGGGATATTGATGATACGCGCCCCCGCTTTAATGGTCGCTTCCACAACACGGCATAAAAAATCAATATCAGAGCGTCCTGCATCTTCTGCTGAAAACTCCACTTCAGGCGCAAGCGATCGAGCCAAGGTCACAGCTTCAACAGCACGTTGAACTACTTCATCAGGTTGTATACGCAATTTGGCTTGCATGTGAATCGGACTTGTGGCGATAAAAGTATGAATACGCGCTCTATCTCCAGCAGGTTTAATGGCTTGAGCTGCCGCTTCAATATCTTTGGGATGAGCGCGGGAAAGTCCTGTAATGATTGAATCCTTCACGTCACGCGCAATGCGATTCACGGCTTCAAAATCACCGGGGGAAGCCGCTGGAAAGCCAGCTTCAATCACATCAACACCCAAGGCTGCAAGCGCATGGGCGACACGTAATTTTTCTTCGATATTCATGGAACAACCGGGAGACTGTTCGCCATCACGCAGTGTTGTATCAAAAATATATAAACGATCGGACATAAAGCTCTCCTAAAACAAGCGATTCTTAGACTAGGTTAGTGTTGCCTTGCATAGCATATTTATAACGCATAGATCCTCGACACAAATTTTTAACACAAACTCTCGAGAATGATGGATATGAATGACTATATAGTAGTTCAAGTATAAATATGTTTTAAAAAAATTATTCGCTTGGTGTTTCTGTGTTTTCTTGGCGTTTTTCGCGGCGTTTAAGACGATATTGTCTCACCTTTTTATGTTGCCAAAGGCTAATCATTGGACCGTGTAAAACATACGCTAAAAAGACTGCAAATAAAATACGATACGGGTCAACCATCACCAACACAATCGCCATCAACATCACGACAATCACAGTAAATGAACGTTTTTGTTTTAAATCAATATCTTTACCCGAAATAAAACGAACATTACTGACCATCAACCACGCTAAAAATATGCCTCCAATACCCCATAACCATGGTAATGGATCCAAACCGCTTTGTTCATGAAACAATACTGCCGATGCAATCAACAGCGCTGTGGCTGGTGTCGGAAGCCCTTGAAAGTATTTCTTATCTTGTACTTCGTGACGCACATTAAAACGTGCCAAGCGAAGTGCTGAACATGCGGCAATCAAAAACGCTGCCAACCAGCCCAATTTACCAATGCTAGTCAAAGACCAAAGATAAAGTAAAACAGCAGGGGCAAGTCCAAAGGATGTCATGTCACACAAAGAATCCAGTTCCGCACCAAAATCTGTTTCAGCGTGCAACAAACGAGCCACCCGACCATCCAACATATCAAACACGGCAGCGGCAATAATCGCCCATGCTGCCAATTCATATTTACCTTGAATCGCCGCAATTAGCGCATAAAATCCTGAAAATAATCCCATTATTGTGAATAAACTGGGCAATAAATAAATACCACGACTTGGTTTCTGGGTCGGCTGATTGCTCATGAAAGCAACCATCTTCTAGGTTTTTCTGAAAGGGTTTGGGTGTTGAATATCTGTTGAGTCATGGGCGGAGACTACATCGCAAGCCAAAATGCCCAAGTTTTTTTGAAACTACCCACAACTTATGACTCTGGCGCGCAACTTTAGCCATACTTCTAAACCATCATTGAAATAGATGCCCAATAAGATATTTTGGGGATAACAAAGGTAGTACTATACGCTATATAATAATTGAGATATTAAATTAGCATTTGCAAAAATTCTATACCCAATAAAAAAAATCTGAGGTATGACAATACTTTCATGCTTGAACTACTATATATTGAATATTTTCAAGTAAGCTTAATTTTTTCATACAAAATGAAAAAAACTTGGCGAAACCAAAACAGCTTCTATCATGCCCTTCTTTTGACATGGATATATCTTTTAAAAAAACCGATCACAAGGAAAATTTATGAAAGTTTTAGTCATCGGCGGCGGTGGTCGCGAACACGCATTATGTTGGAAATTACATCATTCAGACTCTGTTTCTGAAGTCATTTGCGCCCCTGGAAACCCTGGTATTGCGAAACATGCGCGCTGCATTCCAGTCGGTGCAGAAGATATTGAAGGACTGATGCAAGTCGCACGCGATGAACACGTTCGCCTTGTGGTTGTCGGTCCTGAAGTCGCCTTGGTGAAAGGTTTAGGCAACCAACTTCGTGCTGAAGGGTTTGCCGTCTATGGCCCTGATGCAGAAGCTGCAAAACTTGAAGGTAGCAAATCCTTTTCAAAAGCATTGATGGATGAAGCAAATGTACCCACCGCTGCCTTTGAAACCCATAGCGACCCAGATAAAGCCGAAGCATTGATTCGTCAATGGGGCGCACCGATTGTCATCAAAGCATCGGGATTAGCCGCTGGTAAAGGTGTGATTGTGGCGCAAAGTGTCGATGAAGCCATCGAAGCTGCGCGTGATATGCTATCAGGTAATCGTTTTGGCGATGCTGGTTCACAGGTCGTCATTGAAGAATTTTTGAGCGGTGAAGAAGCATCATGTTTGTTTCTTGTTTCAGGTGATACCATTTTACCACTAGCATCTTCACAAGATCATAAAGCCTTGCTTGATGGTGATTTAGGTCCGAACACAGGTGGTATGGGCGCTTATTCACCGGCACCTTGTGTCACAGCTGCTATTGAAAAGGAAGTCTTAGAAACCGTTGCTCGCCCCATCATTGCCGCATTAAAAGCACATGGTGCAGAGTTTATCGGTACGTTATATGCAGGTATCATGCTTACGGATGATGGCATTAAAACCTTAGAATTTAATGTCCGCTTTGGCGATCCTGAATGCCAACCTTTAATGTTACGTCTAAAATCAGATTTAGGCGAAGTCTTGCTTGCCGCAGCCGAAAAACGTTTGCAGGGCATGGAACTCGAATGGGATTCGCGCAAAGCTTTATGTGTAGCCGTTGTTTCTAAAGGCTACCCTGCTAGCTTTAAAAAAGGACAGGTCATTTCTGGCTTAGATGCGGTTGAAGCCTCGGGTAGTATGGTATTTCATGCGGGTACGGCTGAAAAAGATGGGCAAATTGTGAATGCAGGTGGACGTGTTCTCGGCATTACTGCACTGGCTGATTCTGTAAGAGAAGCACAACATCAAGTCTATCAAAGCTTACAACATTTGGATTGGAAAGATGGTTTTTATCGTAAAGATATTGGCTATCGTGCTGTTCAACGTGAGGAACGTTAAATGAAAACACTCAAAGTATTGATATTGATGGGTAGTCAATCTGACTTGCCTGTGATGAAAAAAACTGAAGCTGTTTTTGATGCGTTTGGCATTGCTTACAAAACCATGATTCGCTCAGCCCATCGAACGCCAGAAGCAACCCTTCAAGCCATTCAAGATGCTGAATCGGCAGGCTGCCAAGTATTTATTTGTGCCGCAGGCATGGCCGCACATTTAGCAGGTGTGGTATGCTCGCACACCATCAAACCTGTGATTGGTGTACCGATTGCATCAGGCCCTCTCAATGGTAACGATGCGCTACTTTCCACTGTGATGATGCCCCCCGGCATGCCCGTGGCGACCGTTGGTATCAATGCTGCAAAAAATGCAGGCTTACTCGCCGTGCAAATACTTGCTCAACATGATGCTCGTTTGGCAGATCAATTAAAGGCGGATCGCCTAGCTCAAGCCGAGGCTATTCTCGCTGAAGATTAAATATAAACTAGCGACTTTGCGTGCGGCTCAATGCTTGCAGCAAGGTCGCCTTTTGGCACATTCAACCAGTACAGTCGCAGGTATCGCAGCCAATCCCACACATCCTCAAGCCATTCAACGCTTACGCAGATTTAAGCAACGCCAAGGTCCTTTTGTATTATTGGCGGCATCAAAAAAAGTCGTTTTTCAACAATGTCGATATATCACACGCCCTTTACGCACCATGTTGCGACACTATTTGAACACATCTGTGACCTTAATTCTTCCAGCTAAAGGCAAACGCTCATCCGCATGTCAAAAAAAAGGACATATTGCGATTCGTTTAGATAACAAGCTTGAAACCCGTCGCCTTGCCAAACAATGTGGCGGTTTACTTCTTTCCAGTAGTTTAAATCGACGTGGTCAAGCCACTTTGGCGTTACAACGCTCCACGCGCATGCGTTTATCGCGACATATCGCATCCATCCTTACTCAATACGAAGCCCATACACCCCAACAAGCTTCAAAAATATACACCCTATCCAAGCGTGGCATCCAACGCTTACGCTAAACCCATAAAAGGTAGGGGAGATTATACGCATGACGTGGAAGAAAGAGCTAGTTATGATGCCGCGCATGTCTCAATTTACTAATTTTCTCAAACCAGCTTTACTTCGCCTCGGCTCCATGACTTTGGCAATCACCTTACTCACGGTGCTCGCGCTAGCATCGGTCATTGGTACTGTATTATTACAAAACCAAGATCAAGGGGATTATTTACAACAATTTGGCCCCATTTGGTATTGGGTTTTTCGCGCTCTTGGTTTATTCGATATGTACCACACTTGGTGGTTTTTATCCCTATTGGGATTTTTGATGCTTTCGCTTAGCGTATGTTTGTACCGTAATGTCCCTCGTTTTTTGAAAGAAATGCGTACTAAAAAAGTTCCTGTCTCCGATAGTGCCATCAAACATATGGAGCTTGTTCATCATTGGCAGCTACCTGAACAAACCTTAGAAAAAATCATCTCACCTATCAAAAATCAACTGCAAGAATGGACCATTCGTAGCGAAGAAAAAAATGGCGTCACCTACCTTCGTGCGGACAAAGGGCATTTTCACAGATGGGGTTATATTTGTGTGCATTCCGCTATGCTGGTTATTTTGATTGGCGGATGGATAAGTGTTCAGTATGGTTTTCGTGGTAATATGCAAGTCCCTGTCGGTGCAAAAGAACATGAAATTTCTTTTCTTAAAGGCACAAGCACTGAATCCTTGGTCATGCCATTTTATGTCCGATGCAATGACTTTTCCATTGATTTTTATCCCAATGGCATGCCGAAAGAATTTAAAAGTAACCTAACCATCATTGATGAAGGCAAGGAAGTCCTAACTTCCGATATTATTGTTAATGAACCCTTGTATTATAAAGGTGTTCGTATTTATCAAGCCAGCTTTGGTGATGGTGGCTCGAATATTCATCTTAAACTGATGAAGTTGGATGGTACTGGGGATATTGATACGGCTGAAGCCAAAGTTTATACCACCTATGAAGATGAAAAAACTGGAATTACCTTAGAACTTACAGATTTTCGCCCCCATAATGTTGAAAACATGGCTGAAAAAGATCAACCGAAAGACTTTCAAGATTTAGGTGCATCTGTGGATTATGTCATGCGCGGGCCGGGCTTAAAGCCTGTGAAAATCCGAAGTTTTATTGATCCATTCATCTTAAATGATGAAAATCGCGGTACCTTTATGTCCGTTTCTTTTTCGGGTGATGCCAAAGAATTTAAACCTATGGCACTAGGCTTGGATATGAGCAATCCCAAAGAATGGGAGTTATTCCAACGTTTCATTATTCGATTGGCAGATTCTGATTTAAAACACCCTAAAAAGGCAAATATGCAAGCCTTTAAATTGGCAATGGCAGATGTGTTTGGTGCAAATCGTCCCGATAATTTTCAATCCATGGCGATGCGTGTGATTCAAGCTGTGCAAATTATTCCTCGTTTACCTTGGCCTTATATTCCTCTCTTGGATGATTATGATCAAAAATATTACACGGGTTTACAACTTGCTCAGGATCCTGGTATGAATGTTGTTTGGACGGGAAGCGCTTTGTTGGTGTTTGGCTTATGCATCATGCTGTATATTTCTCATCGTAAATTATGGATCATTATTCGTCGTGAAGATGATGGTATGAAAGTTACTCTTGCAGGTGTAAGCAATCGTAACCCTTTAAACTTTAAACGTGAATTTAAGACAATATTAACATCATTTGAAAATGATATGGAACAACTAAAACAAGGAGATAAACTATGAATGCAAACGTAGAATCAACGAGCATGATCAATCAAGGGCGACCTGCCTTTGTACGTTATTGGGGATATATAGGCTTGGTATTAGGTGCAGTTGGCTTGGCCTTATTTGGTGGTGATGGCTACACAGAAAATGGTTATATCTTTCAACTTGTGGGAAAAGACGGTTTTATGTGGTTGGGTACAGGTGCTTTAATGGGTAGTGGACTATCCATTGCATATCAAACGATGCGCCCTGAAAGAACAGGCAGCTGGATTCCAGAAATGATGGTTCCTTGGTTTGATGCGGCTGCTTTGATGGTAATATTAATGACTATCATGACATTCTTTGAACCCACATCCGCACAAGTATCCTATGAAGATCAATCCAACCTTTTTGCAGGTCATGTTATTATGACGATGAATGTGTTGTTTATTTTTTCATCCGTTTCATACATTGCCTATCTTTTTGCACCTGAATCTTTTATTGGTAAATTAGCCACTTGGACTGCTTGGGCTGCTATCTATTCAGGTGGTTCGGCTTTGTTATTACGTTGGTATGAATCTTATTTATTGCTAGATGGTGAAATTGGTCATGCACCTGTTTCCAATATCTATGAAGTGTTTATTTTATTATTTTGTATCATCACTATTATTTATTTACAATGGGAAAAACGCTACGATGCCAAAGCCATGGGAGCTTTTGTCATGGTATTGGTTGCTGCAGGTGTGTTTTTTGCTATTTGGTTGGAATCGGTCGGACAAGCTGAAATCAAACCTTTGGTACCAGCATTGCAATCCTATTGGATGAAAATTCACGTACCTATGAATTTTGTTGGTTATGGTTCTTTTGCAGTCGCTTGTGGTGCAGGCATGGCTTATTTAACACGCATGTGGCTTGAAACGCGTGATAGCAAGATGGTCAAAGTCTTTCCAAGTTTAGAACAACTCGATCAATTGGCTTATAAATCTGTTGCTGTTGGCTTTCCTGCATTTACTTTAGCTACTATTCTCGGTGCTGCTTGGGCTGCTGAAGCATGGGGTGGTTATTGGTCTTGGGATCCAAAAGAAACATGGGCATTGATTGTTTGGTTGACTTATGGTGCTTATTTACACGTACGTATTTCTCATGGCTGGCATGGTAAAACACTGGCTTGGTGGACAGTGATTGGCTTCTTGGTCACCGTGTTTTGCTTCTTGGGTGTGAATATGTATTTGGCTGGTCTACACTCCTATGGTCATTTAAGTTAATTACTAATGTTACGCACTTTAGTGAAATAGAAGCGTCATTCCATGCTTAGGAAGTGCGGCTTTAGCCGCACTTCCAGAATAATGAACACACAGCAACGTTCATCCCCTAAATTCGATTAAAAAATCACGGGATGATGGTATGTTTTATCGTATGCTGCATAGTTACGTTAATCACGATATAGAG
This sequence comes from Mariprofundaceae bacterium, assembly GCA_030950985.1. Taxonomy (GTDB): domain Bacteria; phylum Pseudomonadota; class Zetaproteobacteria; order Mariprofundales; family Mariprofundaceae. The sequence continues at coordinate 9,875 of JAUZQM010000028.1, forward strand.
GGTCACTGATGTCAAACCATTTGCATAAAATCATTTTTCCAACTGCAGGCATGGGTACTCGATTTTTACCTACCACCAAAGCTACACCCAAAGAAATGCTAACCATTGTGGATAAACCATTGATTCAATATGGTGTAGAAGAAGCTTTAGCTGCGGGTATGGATGAAGTGGTCATGGTGACAGGACGTGGAAAACGCTCCATTGAAGATCACTTTGACATCTCAGCTGAACTTGAAAACAGTCTCAACGCATCTGGTAAAACTGAATTGTATGAAATCGTATCGCATATATCACGCATGGTTGAAGTGGCTTATATTCGTCAAAAACAACCCTTGGGATTGGGCCATGCTGTTTTGTGTGCTGCACCTTGGGTGCGTGATGAATGTTTTGGTGTCTCTCTTGCCGATGAATTAATTCTTTCCAAAGGTAAGAATGCCATGGAACAATTGCGTGCTGTACATGAACAAACAGGTGCATCAGTGATTGGTTTGGCTTGTGTTCCTGACAACGAAGTAAATCGTTATGGGATTGTAAAAGCGCATGATGAAGATGGATTTTTACGCTTGGATGATATGGTTGAGAAACCTCAAACCGAGCTTGCGCCTTCCAATATGGCCATGATTGGTCGTTATATTTTTACACCTCGTCTTTTTGAAATTTTAAAAACAACAAAACCAGGTAAAGGTAATGAAATTCAATTGACCGATGCCATGTGTCAACTTGCCAAAGAAGAACCTGTTTATGGTGTGTTGATTGAAGGTGAGCGCTTTGATGCGGGAAATCCTTATGGCTTCTTATTAGCCAATGCTACGCTAGGTTTACAGCATCCTAAATATGGCAAATTGTTGCGCCAAGCATTAAGAAACATTTTATAACGATGACCGATATTTACCCCATTTTAGCTTTGGATGTCTCTACAAACATCGCACATGCATGTTTAATCACATCAAAAAATAAAATTTTTCATGCCCAAAGCAAAGTGGGACAACACCATTCAGATAGTGTTTTACCATTGCTTGAAAAGTTGCTACAAGATACGGAACTGACTTGGACAGATTTAAAGCTACTTGCTTTAGCTCAAGGTCCAGGTTCGTTCACTGGATTACGTGTTGCCGCTGCCACGATGGCGGGTATCAACTCATCCTTACAACTTCCTATCTGGGGTATATCATCACTTGCCATCACTTCCATGCAGCTTGAATCGGATGAAAAAATATGGGTGGTTGAAGATGCTCGTTCGCATGAAGTTTTTTTAGGCTGTTATCAACAAGGATTAGCACAACAACACGATCAATGTATCCCTATCAATGCCATCCCTCATCATGATACGCCTGTTCATTATCTATGTAGCACTGATTTTGACTTACATCAAGACAATTGGCAGCAAACTTCGTTTCAATATTCACGCCATCAGGCGATGTCACGCTTCATATTGAAATATATCAAAGGGTTAAATATTCAGGCATTACCAACTCAAGTTCAGCCTGTATATTTACAATTGTCGCAAGCCGAAAGACAGCTACAACATGCCTAAACCTGTTCGTGTATTATTTGTATGTTTGGGAAATATATGCCGTTCACCATTAGCCGAAAGCATTGCCAAACAAAAAGCGAAAGAATTGGCTGTCTCTAACACCTTTCACTTTGAATCGGCTGGAACTGGAGATTGGCATATTGGTGGTCAAGCTGACCCTCGATCTTCAAGTATTGCGGAACAGCACAATTTAGATTTAAGTCAGCATTCGGCTCAACAAGTTACGCATCAAAATATTCACGAATGGGATTATTTAGTCGCGATGGATCATGATAATCGCCTCAATCTTTTAGCGATGGGTGCAAACAGCCATCAATTACTCATGATGCGTCAATTTGAACATCAAAAAAATAATATAACAGTGATTCAAGATGTACCTGACCCTTATTATAGTGGTGAGAATGGCTTTGAAGATGTTTATCATATGTTAAACATCAATATTGAATCTTTATTGAATCATTTATTAGAAGAAAGAAAGCTTACGAATTCCAAATAACTCGGCGACCATCAAGGCGAAATCCTTTTTCAACCAAACAACGTAAGGTTTCAGGATATAATTCATATTCTTTTTGATGAATACGTTGGTGCAATGACTCAACCGTATCGTCATTCATGACAGGCACGACGGCTTGCGCTAAAATAGCACCTTCATCCACTTGTTCTGACACCAAATGAACAGTGCATCCAGAAAATTTCACCCCATAAGATAAAGCATCACCAACACCATCTGCTCCTGCAAAAGATGGCAATAATGCTGGGTGTATATTGATCAAACGATGTTCAAAATGTGATACAAAAAGAGAAGATAAAATCCGCATATATCCCGCTAAAACAACCCAATGACAAGCATGTTTTTGAATGACTTCAACACAAGCTTGGTCATAAGATGAGCGATTCGGATATTTTTTAGGATCTATAAAAAGAATAGTGTCTACACCTGCATCACGGGCAATCTGTAATGCAGGTGCATCCACCTTATTGGATATAACAACGCGAACATCAACAGGACAGTGTCCTTTGTTAGCTGCTTCCAAAATAGCAGCTAAATTTGTTCCGCGCCCAGAGACCATGACCGCAATAGATTGGCGAGTCATTTTGATGTCTCTTATGAATAACTGTTAGTCAGGAATTACGTTTTCAGCTTGTGGGCCTTTAGCACCTTGAGTAACATCCATGCTTACACGTTGGCCTTCTGCCAAAGTTTTGAAACCATCCATTTGGATAACGCTGTGATGTACAAAAACATCATCGCCGCCTTCTTGTTCAATGAAGCCAAAACCTTTAGTATCGTTGAACCATTTAACTGTACCTGAAACTGACATAAAAAGACCTCTATACTCATAATCTTACAAACCTTTGGTTAACTTGCTTAACCTCTGGTCGGGCGGAATCATAGTCGATAAATTTATAAACAAAAGGATTTTTAATCAATTAATTGAACAGCCTCTTCTACAAGGGGATGAATATGTCCTATTTTATACACTATTTCCCCTGAATTTTCTAAGACACGCATGGTTTTTTCAACTTCTGAAGCAGGTAAAATAACGACAAAACCAATACCCATATTGAACGTCCGATAAGCTTCATCACGGTCTACATTGGCAAAATTCAATAAATATTTAAAGACTGGCAACACTTCCCATGACTTCATATGCACCGTTGCAGCCAAACCATCGGGTAAAACACGTTCAATATTATCAAACATTCCCCCACCCGTAATATGTGAGTAACCATGCACTTCCACACCTGCTTTGATCAATGCTTTCACAGCAGGCACATACAAACGTGTTGGTGCTAGAACAGCATCGACAGCTTTACTACCATCTTCAAGGAGATCATGTTCTAAATCTGCTTCTCCAAGTTCCAAAAGCTTACGTACCATCGAAAAGCCATTCGAATGACAGCCATTGGATGCCAAGCCCAACATCACATCACCTTCTGCAATCGTAGAACCATCAATGATATTGGCTTTATCCACGACCCCGACAGAAAAACCTCCAATATCATAATGTCCATCACTATACATGCCGGGCATTTCAGCTGTTTCACCACCGACCAAAGCGCATTCACAAATACGACATGCTTCAGCAATACCTTCAACTACGCCTACAAGCGTTTCTCCATCCAACTTGCCTGACGCAAGATAGTCTAGAAAAAATAATGGCTCTGCTGCTTGCGCAGCCATATCATTCACGCACATCGCCACCGCATCAATACCTGCAACATGTGGTTTTTTATATGCTTGCAATAGCAATAATTTGGTTCCAACCCCATCCGTGGATGACACCAAAATCGGCTCTTTCATATGAGAGAAATTAGCGGCAAACAAACCACCAAAACCACCCAGCCCCCCTAGAACTTCGGAGCGAGTTGTTGAAGCCACTGCTTTTTTAATACGCCCAACAAAGGCGTTACCTGCATCAATATCTACACCGCAATCGGCATAGCTTATGGTTTGTTTTTGTTTAGACATCGAGATTCCGTACCTTTAAAGCATTATCTTGAATAAAATTACGACGCGGTTCTACCGCATCACCCATCAGCATGGAGAATGTTTCATCAGCATTCATCACATCCTCCAAGCACACTTGTAACATGCTACGATGGCTTGCATCCATCGTTGTTTCCCAAAGTTGTTCAGGATTCATTTCTCCCAAACCTTTATAACGCTGAATATTTAACCCTTTACGACCTTCTTTCACAATCATTTGCGTTAAAGCATCATAATGTGGTGTTACCCAACGCTTATCATCTTGCTCAACATAAGCATCGTCTTGCATGGTCGATTGAATCATCGTACACAATTTTTGTGATTCAATAAATTCTGCCGTTTCCAATAGATTGGGATACAAGCGAGACACCATCATTCTACCATGATCCCGACGTTCAAATTGAACCCAATAATGCCCTAGTTCGGTATCTTCATGAATACAAATGCTTAATGTTTCATCTTCACGACTTGAGGCTTTAAAAGCTTGCTTCAACACATCTAAACGATCATTCAAAACATCTTCTTTACGCATGGTTGATGCACTAATTTTACCTGTTTCAATCAACAGTTTTAGAATTTTCATATCCAAACGTTGTGCCAAACGTTGTTGTAAATATTGCAAACGATGAATACTACGAATAAACGTCATTAACCGCTCACCTGACATTGGAGAAGCATCCTTACTGGCATAAAAATATTTTTCACCCACACCCAACTCAACCAAATAATCAAACAGTTCGTCATCTGAAGCGACGTAGCGTCCTTTTTTACCTTTAGCCACACGATATAATGGTGGTTGTGCAATATAAAGATGACCTCGTTTAATCAATTCCGGCATTTGTCGATAAAAGAACGTCAGCAATAAGGTTAAAATATGTGAACCATCCACATCCGCATCGGTCATGATAATTACTTTATGATAACGAAGTTTGGCAATATCAAAATCATCCTTACCAATGCTTGTACCCAAGGCTGTAATCATCGTACCAATTTCTTGGGAACCCAACATTTTATCAAAACGTGCTTTTTCCACATTTAAAATTTTACCTTTTAACGGTAAAATAGCCTGTGTTTTACGATCACGCCCTTGTTTTGCAGAACCGCCCGCAGAATCTCCTTCCACAAGAAATAATTCAGATGATGCAGGGTCTTTTTCCTGACAATCGGCAAGTTTCCCTGGCAAGCTGGAAATATCCAACGCACCTTTTCGGCGCGTCAAATCACGGGCCTTTCGCGCTGCATCGCGTGCAATAGCCGCTTCGGCAGCCTTTCCAACAATCATCGTGGCTTCTTTTGGATGTTCCTCAAACCATTCTGAAAGCTTTTCATTCACCGTGCTTTCAACAATCGGACGCACTTCGGATGATACCAATTTATCTTTGGTCTGTGATGAGAATTTAGGATCGGGTACTTTCACCGATAACACAGCTGTCAAACCTTCGCGACAATCATCACCCGTTAACGATACTTTGTATTTTTTCAATAAACCATTTGCAGATGCATAACTATTGATACAGCGCGTAAGTGCGGAACGTAAGCCTGCCAAATGTGATCCACCATCACGTTGTGGAATATTATTGGTAAAACAAAATACATGTTCTTGGTATGAATCCGTCCATTGAAACGAAAATTCAACACCGACATCATTTTTTTCAACATCAAAACTAATACATTCAGAGTGCAATGGTGTTCGTGTTTTATTCAAGTGTTGAACAAACGCTGTAATCCCACCTTCATATTCAAACACATGACTTTGCCCATCACGTTCATCACTTAATTCAATACGCACACCACTGTTTAAAAATGATAATTCGCGCAAACGTTTGGATAAGATATCAAACGACATATTTCGATGTGAAAAAGTTTCCAAACTAGGTAAAAAACGAACTTCTGTACCTGTTCCTTCAGCTTCACCAATCACTTCAATCGGTTTAACAGTATCTCCACGTTCAAAACGACATTGATAAATTTTACCATGGCGACGAACAGTTAACTCTAAATAATCCGATAAGGCATTGACAACGGATACACCCACCCCATGCAAACCACCCGATACTTTATATGAATTGCTATCGAATTTACCACCAGCATGTAACACTGTCATAATCACTTCGGCTGCTGAACGTCCTTCTTCAGCGTGTATCGCAACAGGAATACCACGACCATTATCGCGTACCGTCACCGAATCATCCGAATGTAAAATAACTTCTACTTTATCACAGTGACCTGCCAACGCTTCATCAATCGAGTTATCCACGGCTTCATAAACCATATGATGCAAACCAGTACCATCATCGGTATCACCAATATACATACCAGGACGTTTACGCACTGCATCAAGACCTCTTAGAACCTTAATACTATCTGCACCATATTCTTCTTGATTAACATTACTCATGCATTTTTCTCCATAAATTCATGTCGAACCATACTATAAAATTTCTTATAATTCTTTATTTTGCTGCTGAGGCTTTATATACAAAATATTTATATCTACATCGCTAGAAATTTCAATATTTTGTGGGCTTGTTACTAAAATTTGCCCTGAATATATCAATAAACGTTGCAACACAGCTGCCGTATGTTTTTTATCCAAGGCTTCAAAACAATCATCCAATAATAAAAGCGGCCAAATCTGAGTATAATAGTGACGAAGCGAACATTCCGCTAACTTCATTGCAATGGAAGATAATTTTTGTTGCCCTCTAGATCCCACACTACGAATCTCTTTCTCATGATATTCAATGTTTAAACGATCCGTATGAGAACCATAAAAACAACGGCCTGTTTTTTTATCTTTATCTCGATTCTCTGATAACGCTGACAACCATTCTTTTTTATCTTTGGGAATATGACTTTCAATCTCACATTGTACAAGCTGCTGTGTCCATGTGACTTCTTGGCATAAATAGCTGTTCAGTTGTTCACATATCCTTTGTCGATAGGCTTGAATATGACCACCATGAATGACCATTTGTTCTTCCCAAACAATCAGTTCAGACGCATCGCCATAAGAACGTAATAAGCGACTTCGTTGCATCCAAGCGCGTAAATAGGATTGATAATGAATTTTACATTGAGGTTCACAATACATCACTGTTTGATCCAACCATTTACGACGTTCATTGTGATCACCATCTATTAAACGATAACCTTGTGGTGAATTCAACAAGACAGGAAACGTTTCTTTTAATTCTTTGCGTAAATTTAAAGGGCGGTGTTGCAAGGTAATCTTTAGTTTTTTATTTTTTCCTTGAATATGTAAATTTAAGGGACCATAGCGTTGCCATTGACCATCAATTTGGAAATGAGACGTTCCCCATTGTTGCCATGCTGCATCTTTTGATTGTCGAAATGAACGACCATAAGCCATTAAATAAATAGCTTCTAAAATCGATGTTTTTCCTGAACCATTTTCACCGACTAAAAGATTCAATCGTTTGCTAAAATTCCACTGTGCTTTTTCATAACAACGAAAATTTAGAATCGTTAATTGTTTTATTTGAATATAAGTCGGCATCGGCATAAATATTGAATCAAAATTTTTTATGACTCCTTTCTTTTTTAATTTTAAAAAGAATAGTCATAGTCGTGATACCTGTGAATAACTTAGTAAATTATTTTAAATAAATATATCAATGATTTAGTTTCTAAAGCGACCATTAAAAAGTTATCCACAATCTGTGAGTAATTTGTTAGTAACTAGGCATATTCCTACCTTATAGACGTAATATATAACTTATCCTCAAAAACTCCACAGCTCATCCATAGGCTACTATCATATTTATACAAAGCATTAAATAACAAAAAAATAGTTTAACTCTCTAAGAGCTTCGAAAACAAATAATATCCCAGTTTATTGGTCTAAAAGCTCACCTTCTACGTTGCAGCATCAGTCACTATTGAAAGTATAAGACCTGTCGCTCCAAATACTTAGCCTTGAATCCGAACTCTTACCCTTCCCATAACTGGGTAAATTATTTATTTCCGCCGCCCTAAGTTCAGGTTAATATTTGGCATGACATTAAAACTATCACTTCCTTACCTTTTACAACGTCGCGGCATGAATTTGGGTCATGTCTCATCGGATGAACCTTTAGCTATGCCCGATATTCAGACCATCCTTACTACATGGCAGAAAGATGAAGCCCTTGTATTGCCTAAGCTTTTAGAAGCAAACTTACCTCATTGGAATCAAACTATTCAACATGCACAGGCGTGTATGGAAAACACCTTAAATGGGATGGAATTAGGCGAAACTTTAGAAGAAAATGGGGCGATGGAACGCTTAGAATCAAGATTTTCTTTTCTTGCCTCATCGATGGAAGATCATGATGAGCAAGCGATTGAAAAGCTTTATTTTGATGCAGGTGATGAAAAAAATATTTTAGCAGAAGATTTATGGTGCAAAGCTTCATGGTTATCTTTTCATGATGAAGATGCATCACTTCGTTTTCGTTTTTCTTTCGGCATGGAAGGTTTTGAAGATGTAGCAGCCGATCCTAAGCGGCAACATTGGGCTGGTGAATTATGTACAAGCATGTTCCCTGAATCTGAATTAATCACCACGAATCCAAGTATTTTAAAGTACCTGACAGCTATTTTAAATCATGAACCTGCTTTTGTGGAACGCATTGTTTATTTTAATGCGCCCAATGGTGGAGCTCAATTTCATCATGATGTAGAGCGTGGACATGCTGGTGTAGTTTTTGCACAACTTAGTGGTGCGACCTTTTGGCTTACAGCAAGTAAACCTTTATTGATGCAGGCCATGCGTGATTTTTCTCAAGAGAATGACGTTAAAGATGAACTTCAAGGCTTACTCAATGAACCTCAAGCACTTTCAGATTATATGGAAGAAGCTGATCATAGTTTAGTCGAAGAACTCATCGATCAAAATCCTAAATTTATTGCCTACATGATTGAACGGGGCTTTGCTCACGTCTTACATACAGGTGATGTGTTATTGTTACCACAACGTGATTTAGACCATTGTGTTTGGCATTCAGTATTTACACTCGGAGATGAGCCGGGTGAAGCCTTAAGTTTTGCTGTGCGTTAATTATCACGCATAAAAAAAGGGAGAAGCTAAGCTCCTCCCTTTTAACGTTTCAATAAACCTAAGCTTTTCTACGTTTTGTCATTAAATCTTGAACAATAGGAGCAAGAATCAGTTCCATTGCCAACAACATTTTAGACGATGGCAAGACAATGGTATTGCAACGAGACATAAATGATCCGTTCAACATGGATAATAACCAAGGGAAATCAACCCCCCATTGTTGAGGCTTACGAATACGAATCACCATCAAGCTTTCATCAGGTGTAGGAACAGCACGTGCAATAAATGGATTGGATGTATCCACCAAGGGTACACGTTGAAAGTTAATATCTGTATGTGAAAATTGTGGTGTAATGAAATGAACATAATCATGCATACGTGATAAAATATTATCGACAACTGCTTCAGTTGAATAACCACGCATCGCAGTATCACGATGAACTTTTTGAATCCATTCCAAGTTTACAACGGGTACAATACCCATCATTAAATCGGTATATGGACGTGCTTCTTCAACACCACCATGCAAACCTTCATAAAACAACAAATCCGAACCTTCACCAATATCATGCCAATCGGTAAATTTACCTGATTCAACGCCATATAATTTAGCTTCTTCATCATCATGAACATACGTACGGGCTTTACCCACACCTGTTTGTTGGTATGAATTAAATAATTCTGAAATTTTACTAAATAAGTTTGCTTCATCTGAGAAGTGGCTTAAACGTTTACCTGCTGCCTCAAATTCTTTTGCTTTTTCTTTAAATGCAATACGACCATATTTGTGAAAGCAATCACCTTCCACAACGGCTGGTGTGATATTTTCCCGACGAAAAATATGTTCCAACGCTACTTTGGCTGTACTTGTACCTGCACCAGATGAACCGGTTACAGAAATAACTGGATGTTTATGAGACATATCCCCTCCTATTTTGCTGCCAATAAAAAATTAGAATGGGCATTATGAACATGAAAAGGCTTTCATACAAGTTTTAGGTTTGATTATTTACCGATACAAAATTCAGAAAAAACACGATCTAAAATATGTTCTACATCGCCAATACCAAGAATTTCGCCCAAAGATGACCAAGCTTGGCGTAACGATAAGGCTGCTAAATCCAATTGTTCTTCAGATAATAACATCGGAAGTGCCTCTAAAATAAGCTGTTCAGATGTTTGAATGGCTTGACGGTGTCGTTCACTGGTAACAAAAACAGCTTCACCACTGGTATCCGATGCACCCAGATAATCAGCCATGTATGCCATAAAGTCATCAATACCTTGTCCTGTTGTTGCGCTAATAAGCAGCTCATTCTCAATTTCAGGAGGTATCTTTTGAAGTAAATCAGACTTATTCAGAAGTTTTACATCATAATGATTATCATAGTGCCATGAATTGGCATCCGAAGCGTCCGCAAGGAAAATAACAACATCGGCCATCTTTGCTGCCTGTTTGGCACGGCGAACACCTTCTTCTTCAATTTTATCATGGGTGGGTCTCATTCCAGCTGTATCAATCAAACGAACAGGAATACCCTGAATTTCAAAATCAATTTCTAAAACATCCCGTGTTGTACCCGCCACATCACTAACAATCGCACGGTCATGCCCAGATAAAACATTCAATAAACTGGATTTACCGACATTGGGCGCACCGACAATGGCAATATTTACACCTGAAAAAAGACGTTCACCAAAGCTTGAGGATTTTAACATTTGCTGCATGGGTTGAAGCAATTGTTGTTGAATTTGTTGTTGTAAATTTTGTAAAAATAAATCAGGAATTTCATCTTCAGGAAAATCTAAACAGGCTTCGACATGTGCCACAATACCCGTTAAATGATCCATCAAAGCTTCAATTTTCTTGCCAAATTCACCCGATAAATGACGTTGAGCTTGCTTGGCTGCACGTTCAGTCGCGGCATCAATACAAGCAATCACCGCTTCTGCTTGTGATAAGTCCATCCGTCCTTGTTCCACAGCGCGACGTGTAAATTCACCTGGTTGGGCTGGCACAGCTCCCAAATCAAAACAACGCTGCAATAAAGCGTGTAATACCACTGGGCTACCATGCCCTTGTAATTCCACGACATCTTCACCTGTATAAGAAGCTGGATTGGGGAAATACAATAAAATACCTGAATCAATCACCTCACCTTGCTCATCTTTCCACGAGCAAAGATGGGCAAAACGAGGTTTAATACGTTCAAACAACGATATTTGTTTGGCAATACTTAATGCCTGAGATCCTGATAAACGAATCATACCAATACCACCACGCCCCAATGGCGTGGCAATCGCAGCAATCGTACGATGAGCAGTTGCTAACAAAGCTTAAATCGCTTTTAGTTTTTTCATCACATAATATTGTTGTAAAATCGTTAAGGTATTATTGATAACCCAATACAACACGAGACCTGCGGGGAAGAATAAGAACATCACTGTAAATACAGGTGGTAAAAATTGCATAATTTTTGCTTGCATAGGATCAGTTGGTTGAGGGTTCAACTTTTGCTGAATATACATAGAAATACCCATCACCACGGGTAAAATAAAATAAGGATCTTGCACCGATAAATCCTGAATCCAACCAATAAAAGGTGCTTGGCGCATCTCAATGGACATCAATAATACTTTATACAAAGCAAAGAAAATCGGAATTTGAATAAGAATTGGTAAACATCCACCCAATGGATTGACCTTATTCTTTTTGTACAACTTCATCATTTCCTGACCCATCTTTTGCTTGTCTTCACCATGAAGTTCTTTCAAACGAACCATATCTGGTTGGATTTTTCGCATGCCAGCCATCGAGACATAGGCTTTGTGTGAAGGGTAAAAAAGAATAATCTTGATACAAACAACCAATAAAATAATGCTCCAACCAAAGTTATGAACAAAACCATCAATCCACAACATAAATTCATGCATAGGCTTGGCGATAAATGAAAAGATGCCAAAATCAACACTACGTTCTAAATCAAGATTCAGAGGTTCCATCACAGCAATCGCCTTAGGACCCATATAAATATCAGAGATAAACAAGGCATCGCCTTGATCTAATACACCATCATCCAAAACGCCCGCTTGGTAAGAACGACCATCACCTTTATAATAATAACGGTAATCATTGCCTTCTTGAGATAACAATGCTGTTAAGAAATAACGATTCATGATGCCTGTCCAACCACCCGTTGCGCTCATCTTCACAGGTGTTTCATCCAAATCATCATAACTCGGTTCTTGCAAGACATTACTTAAAAGACCTGTTGCACCCATATGTTCATAAAAAGTATCCAGTGCTTTATCAGGATTGCGTTCCACCACTTGGCGAAACATTTTAAAACCTGCGCCTTTGATAATCCGATCTTCGCAATGAATAATATAAGAATCAGGTTTTAAGCTTAAGGTACGTTGCCAGACTTCCCCACTCTTTAATGTTGCTGTAAATACCTTTTGATGACGGTTTGATAAATCTTTATTGAGTACAAAAGGTGTGACACGTTGATGCCCCAATACACCAGAATTTACATAAACATTATGTCCTTTTCCAGTACTTAAAATATGAATAAAATCTGAAGTAGGTTCAATACTTTCGGTGTAATGAAGTAATTCCCCTTCTGTTAGCCAGCCACGATCATCCATACCCAAACGTAAAAGGTTATTCGATAAATAAAATATTTTTTTACTTTTTTCTTCCGATGGGTTTGGTATCGATTCGACTGAATTCACATCCACACCCGTCGGACGTAACTCTGGCGCTTGGGCATGGTTTCCAGCTATAACAGGCTGCTGTTTGTCTGTTTGAGTCGCACTAACAGATGTTGAATTCAGCTCAGTATCGGGCTTAGGACTAGGAAAAATATAGCTCCAACCCACCAACACAGCGATGGATAAGGCAAAAGCCAAAAACATATTTCGTTGTTCCATAAAAAAAACTCCTTACTTTTTAAAACGAGAGGTGAAAGAAAAATGTTCAGGCACAGGATCATAACATCCTTCTGACCAAGGGTGACAACGACAAATACGTTTCAGACCTAAAAAAATTCCAGCAACAACACCATGTTTATCAATCGATTCAATCATATACGATGAACAGGTGGGGCTATAAATACAACACGGCGCTAAAAAAGGTGAAATGGCATAGCGATACACATAGATAGGTAAAAGAAAGATAGCTTTGATTAGATTCACGCTTGATACCGACGCAACAATCGATTCAATATATCTGTAACATCTTGGTAGATATTAGCTTTTGAATCAAAGCTACGAGAGGGAATCATTAAAATATCCAAAGATTCAAATTTTATATGATGGGAACGATATACTTCCCTAAAGACACGCTTTAAATGGTGGCGTTGCGCAGAATTTCCATACTTTCGAGAGACAGCAAAACCAATGCGACCGTGTTCCAGATGACTGTTCACGACAATACATCGTAAACCATGCCACTGAAAACGTCGCCCTTCCTTCATTCCCGCAAAATCTTGCAGGGAACGAAGACGAAAGTTAGAAGAAAACTTCTGATTCAGGCAGAAAGCCTCTTACGGCCTTTAGCACGACGGCGGTTAATTAAAGCACGTCCTGAACGGGTTGCCATACGACCGCGGAAACCATGTTTCCGGGCACGACGAATACGACTTGGTTTATATGTAAAGCTCATAGTGTTCTCCTACATTCCATCAAAAAGGTTGCGAATGGTAAAAAATAGCCATTTGATGTCAAATAAAATATATATTTCCTATAAATTCAGTCTGTGAAAATAGGGCTCATATGGCTATGATTATAGCTATATGTATCATCCTGCCGATGAGTCATAATGAATGGAAAAAACAGTGGGATCATATTACTAAACAATTACAATTAAAGCTTCCAAGCCAAACTTTTGATGCTTGGATTTACCCACTACACACCAAAATGGTGGAAAATACCATTAAAATTTTTGGTCCAAGTCGGTTCTTTCTGAATGGTTTAGAAACGCATTGCGGAAAAGAAATTGAACAAGTCGTGCAAGATGTGTTAAAAGCCAATGTTCACATTCAATATCAAATTGATACCGATGAAGATGTCCCTATTGAATCTAAAAAAGAAAGCACTTCCAAGCATATTCCATCAGAAATCGATGGGCATATTGACCCTCGCTTTACCTTTGAAAATTTTGTTATTGGACCGAGCAATGAATTTGCATATGCCGCTTGTCATGCTGTTGCTGAACAACCGGGGGAAAGTTATAATCCCTTATACTTGCATGGTGGTGTTGGTTTAGGAAAAACACATTTAATTCATGCCATTGCCAATCAATTGCGTCAAACATCTGGCATTAAAATTACTTATCGAACAGGCGAACGTTTTACCAATGAATTAATCAAAGCCATTGGCAATCGATCCACGGATCAATTTCGCAAAAATTATCGAAAAGTCGATGTGTTAATTGTCGATGATGTTCAATTTATTGCAGGAAAAGTGAGTACTCAAGAAGAATTTTTTCACACCTTCAATGCCTTACATGAAATTCATAAACAAATTATTTTAGTATCCGATCGTAACCCTCATGATATGAGCCATTTAGAAGAACGCTTATGTTCGCGCTTTAACTGGGGTTTAGTCGCAGATATTCAACGTCCTAATCTTGAAACACGTTTAGCAATTCTAGCTAATAAATCTGCATTAGCAGGGATTACTTTACATCAAGATGTCGCCTATTTATTGGCATCACGGATTGATAATAATGTGCGTGAATTGGAAGGTGCTTTAACTCGTCTCACCGCTTATTCTCATTTTACGAAAAAGAAAATTGATGTGGAAATGGCAAAAATCGTGTTGCATGATCAACTCAATGTCACAGTCGATAGTATCACTGTCGATGATATTCAAAAAAAGGTGGCTGAATATTATGGCATTCCAATCAAAGAAATGCGTTCCGCCAAACGAAGCCGTAACCTTGCTTTTCCTAGGCAAGTGGCGATGTATATTAGTAAAAAATTAACACAATTATCACTACCTCAAATTGGTACACAATTTGGCAATCGTGATCACACAACCATTCTTTATGCCTGTCGAAAACTTGAAAAGAGATGTCAAAATGATCTCGTTTTTCAAGATGAAGTGGAACAATTATTATCTAATTTAAGATAATGATCCCTGTGGATAAGTCAGTGGAAAAGCATGTTAGTGAGTTGTGGATAATTTGGGGATAACTTGCATTTACCTTATGAAATACGAATGTGGCCTAGTTATACACATATTATACATTATTTATACATATGTTATCCACAAGAAAGAACGTTATTAATACCTGAAATATATAGCTTTATAAAGTTACTAAGTTATCCACAGCCCTTACTACGATGACTATATCTTTTATAATTAAGTTTATATAGGAGCCAGTATGAAACTTATTATTGCACAACCCTTGTTATTGAAACAAATTCAACGTTGTCAAAGCATTGTCGAAAAAAAGAATACAAAACCCATTTTGTGTAATCTTTGTTTGAAAGCACTTCCCCATCAATTAGAAGTCATTGGTACTGATTTACAAATGGCAATTTCAGCGATTCAAGAAGCTGAGGTTTTGGAAGAAGGTGCAATTACAGTTTCAGCGCAAAAAGCATTTGAAATCATCAAAGAACTGGATGCCAATAAACCTGTCGAGTTAATGTTAGAAAATTCTTTTTTAACCATTAAAAGTGGTCGTTCACGGTTTCGTTTGATTACCATGCCTTGCACGGATTTTCCAGGTATGCCACATGATGAAACAGATATGGTGTTTACCATTGAACAAAAGTTTTTATCAAAAATGATTCAATCGACCGCCTTTGCCATGTCGTCTGATAACACACGTAAACATTTAACAGGTGCATTATTTGAAACTGAACCAAACATTGGTTTTCGCATCGTTTCAACGGATACCCACCGTTTAAATTTAATTCAAATGGAAATGGAATATTTAAGCCAAGCTATTCATACGATTGTACCCAGTAAAACAGTCATTGAAATGAAAAAAATTGCAGAAAATGATGGGGGTATGATTGAACTTGGTTTAAGTAAACAACAAGTTCGTTTACAATGTGGTGCTTATACCTTGATTAGTAAGGTGATTGATGGAACTTTTCCTGCTTACCAAGATGTTATTCCGACCAGCCACCCGTATGAAATTAAAATCAACTGTAAGGCATTAGATAAGGCGCTACGGCGTTGTATGATTGTCGCCAATGAAGTGACTCATGATTTATGTATTCAGTTCACAGCAGAAGGTTTACATATTGCTGCTCATAATAGTGAACAAGAACAATCAGAAGAATTTGTTGAAGCTCAAGGATCAGAAATTGACATGAGTATTGGCTTTAATGGTCGTTATTTGCGTGATGTTTTGAATGTGTTGGATTCAGAAGAAATCAGTATGAATTATCGAGATGAGTTATCCCCAATTTTGTTATCTCCCGTTGGGCAAAGTGGTGAAAAATACATTGTCATGCCCATGCGAATTTAACTTAGCATTGGAGTAACTATTCAGCGCATCCATTATTTCTTCGCTGCCAGTATTAAAAATACTCACTTACACAAATAAATTGTATGGTATGTTGAATAGTTATAAATTGGAGAGATTTAGTGTGTTTTTATAACTCTGGAAGTGTGGCTATAGCCGCACTTCCAAAGCATGCCAAATTTAGAATCTAAGGACTTCGGGTGATGCATCTTTTTCATCCAAAGTGCGTAACATCAGTTATTGAGGGTTTAACAGTTTAAAAACCTTTCGTTTTAAGTCTTCTAAACTAAAAGGTTTACCTAAGAAATCACCTAAATGTTGAAATTCTGTTTCACTATAGCCTGACATCAAAAGTACAGGAGCATCATGGCAAATAGCATGTATTTTTGCTAAACATGTTTTCCCATTCATTTTTGGCATGGTCATATCAAGCAAAATTAGATTAATATGTTGCTGTTCTTTTTCATATAAATGAAGGGCTTCTTCTCCATTTGCAGCATAGAGTACATCATAACCAAGATCTTCTAACATTAAGCCAGTCATTTCACGCAAAGTTTTTTCATCATCCACCACTAAAATTAATGCTTCGCCATTTCGAGGTTTAGTTTCTGATAGCATGGAAGACGTATCAAGATGAGTACCTGACATATGTGTTGGAGTAGGAATCTCATTGGAAGCATCGACGGTTAAGCTTGAGGAGGCAGGAAAGTAAACAGTCATGGTTGTTCCTTGCCCTTCGATTGTATCTAAAGTTAAAACGCCGTGGTGACTGCGTACAATGCCTAGAATAGCACTCATACCCAATCCTCGACCCGTAAATTTTGTAGTGTAAAAAGGATCAAATATTTTCTTGGTGGTTTCTTCGGTCATACCACATCCATCATCTGTCACTTCTAAATATACAAAATATCCAGCCTGTACTTTTTCCCATTCACCATAACTCTGTTGAATATCGGTATGATTGAGGGATTTTATGCCCGTTTTAATACGAATAGTACCCCCTGATGTCTCATCGATGGCTTCATTCGCATTGGTTAATAAGTTCATCATCACTTGTTGTAGTTGAGATTTATCGCCTTCGATCATGGGAATTGAGTGAGTCAATTGGTAATTTACGTTTACAGATTTATGCATGGAAACATCGAGTAAGTGCCCAATATCTTGAATAACTTCAGAGATATTGATGGGTTGAATCACAAAAGGTCCTTTGCCTGCATAAGCCAACATTTGTTTGCATAAATCTGCGGCACGATGGCTTGCTTGTTCCACGCGTTTTAAAGTTTGATCGAGATTGCTTGCTTCTGTTATGTCCATACGTGCAATTTCGACATTGCCCAGAATGACGCTTAATAAATTATTAAAATCATGAGCGATACCACCAGCCAACACCCCAAGTGATTCCAAGCGTTGCGTATGTTCCACTTGCTTTTGTAATATTTCTGCTTCTTTGCGAAGTTTAATTTTCTCTGAAGTATCCAAAAAAGTTACCACGATGCCTACGATATGCTGTTGTTCATTGAACACAGAAGTAGCTCGATAAGTTACAGGAAAACATGTGCCATCAGATTTCCACAAGACCTCATTGTCAGCGTCAACAGCGTCAACAGCGTCAACAGCGTCAATAAGTCCCAAAACTTTACAATCATCACGTGCAATGGTGTGACCATCGTTATCGCTATGGTGAAAAAGTTGATGGGCATCTTTTCCTAAAACATCCTCTTTACATGCATAAGCAAACATATCCAAAGCACGTTGATTGATAAACGTACAACGACCTTCTAAATCCATATCATAAAGCCCTTCTGGAAGGGAATTCATTAACAATGTGACACGATCCTTACTTTGATTTAATTCGTGGGTTTTTTTCTTCACTTGTTGTTGAATGATGCGCTCACGATTATAGAGAAGCATGAATAAGCAAGCGAGCAAAAACGTCACCAATAAGCCACCAATGAATAAGGTTTTAGCATCATCATCTGAATGTTTTTGTAAAAATATAGGGGCACTCCGATAAGAAAACTCCCAAGTATGTTGCATAAGTTGGCTTGTTTCTGAAAAAGAAAACACGCGTGAGTCATCGATATTACTGACGACTTGGCGGCTACGAGATAGATGAGTGTATAAGCTATTTTTTTGCGTTTTTATAAGATTTGAAATATAGATATCAATGCCTGCCACAGGTAAGGCATGCAATGCTTTTTCAATTTCGATGCCTATATCCCAAGTAATAAGTAACACGCCTTGAACATCAATATCATCCATAATTGGGAATGATTCAACAACCCATATTTGTTGTTTATCGGATGTGTAAAAAGATACACGATCTATGTTTTTTTCTAAACCAAGCGTGATGTTTTTTTGCACATCGACATCGTTTAAAAATGATAAAGGTGTTTGGCTATTGAAAAGTTTGTATCTTGTATGATCTTGAGATATGAAAAGAATGCTACGTATTGCTTGTTCATTGCGTAAGCTACGATTGAATAATTTTTTTTGTTGTTTAATAGCATCCATACCCACCATACTTTCACTGACTACAAAATCTTTTAAAGTGATGGTTTTTTGTTCAAACATACGCAATGCAGCCACAACACCTGCTGTATGAGCTTCTGAGCGTAATTCAAATTCAGTTTGAAATTTTTGTTGTTCATGGTGGTCTTCATAAAGATATAAAGTGTAACTGGCTAAAGTACCAAGTATTACAACAATGATGGGTAATATATAATAGCGAAATATTGAAATCATGGTTTATCCTTGGATAAAATGAATCATTGGTCAAATGAAAGTTCAATCACGTTGCACAATGATTTTGGAGTGTTAATGACATCTCATAAATTTGAAAAAAAATGGTTGGGTCGGCAAGCATACGTTCCGCAATGGCAAAGACTTCAACATTATGCCAGTGAACTCGCTCAACATCGTATTCATGAAACCGTTTTAGGTTGTGAACATGAGCCTATTTATACAACGGGAAAACGAGCTATTGATAACCGTTATTTAGCGCTTCCTGCACCTTTTTTAAGCACCGATCGCGGAGGTGAAACAACATTTCATGGCTTAGGGCAAGTGATGTTTTATCCAATGATTCATTTGCGTCAGCGTGCCATCAGTGTACGAACATATATTGAAACTTTAGAGGATTCTGCCATTCAATTGTTACAATATTATGATATTGAAGCGGATCGATGGTGTGGAAAACCGGGGGTTTGGACATCAAAAGGAAAAATTGTTGCCATCGGTATTCGTGTTCGCAATGGCGTTGCTTATCATGGTATGGCATTGAATGTTGATGTGGATATGAGTTATTTTCATGCGATTAACCCGTGTGGACTTGGCTTAAAAACGGCGAATATGTGCGATTTTAAAACGCCATATCCGCCGCTTGTTGATATTTTTGACCAGTGGTTCGATATATTTCAGCGACAAACAGTCTTTAAAACTGAATCTTAATGCCTAAACGTGTTGCTACTTCATGATACACTTCAGATAAACCACCTAAATCACGGCGAAATACATCTTTATCCAATTTTCGATTGGTTTTAATATCCCATAAACGACAACCATCGGGTGAGATTTCATCACCCAAAATAATCTCACCATTGAGTAAACCAAATTCTAATTTGAAATCAATCAAGCGAATGCCTGCTGCTTCTAAAATATTGCTCATCACGGCATTGACACTTAATGCCAATTTACGCATATCACGGACTTGTTCTGCGGTTGCCCAACCAAACAATTCACAATGTTCGGTGTTAATCATGGGATCACCCAAAGCATCATCTTTGTAAAATAATTCCGTTAAAGGGCGTTTTAATGGTAATCCTTCTTCCAAACCTAAACGCTTACAAATCGAACCAGCGGCAACATTTCTCACCACCACTTCAACAGGCATCATGCTTAAGGCACGAATCCGCATGTCAGTATCCGCTTCGCGGCGAATAAAATGTGTTTTGATACCAATATCTTCTAAGGCTTTAAAAAAGAAGGTCGAAATAGCGCAGTTCAAGATGCCTTTACCTGTGATGGTGTCATGTTTTTTACCATCAAAGGCTGTGGCATCATCCTTGAACACTTGAATCAACTCAGCTTCGTCGTCAGTGCTATACAAGGCTTTGCCTTTGCCTTCATATTTTAAGTTTTGTTTCATCATCAAACCTTCCTTATTCACAATGCAGAAAAGCGAAAGATAACGCCTGAAAACAATCGTGCTACAAGCATCATCCAATAAATCGGCGAGTGTTGCTTCATGGCTTAAGGGTTTGATGTATCGCAGTTCAAGTCTGAAGTTAGCATATGAGCTGCATGGTCACCCTCGAGAGTTTGTATTAAAAACTGATGTTACGCACTTTGTGACAAAGATGAATCATCCTATGATCTTAGGTTCTAAATTCGGCATACTTTGGAAGTGCGGCGGGTGGCGCCCCCCGGGACGTAAAAAAGAGCGGCGAAAGACCCACCAACACAGTAAAAAAAAAAAAAAAAAAGAAAACCCCCCAAAAACAAAAAAAAAAAA
>JAUZQM010000029.1 GCA_030950985.1 Mariprofundaceae bacterium
AATCCAGAATATTGCCTATTGGCAGTAGAGTGCGCATTATTTCGTTCATGGGTAGCTTCTTTTGTTTGGTTATTTTTTTTGAAAAAAATCATGCTATGGCAAAGAGGCTACCCTATCAATTTTTGGCGAAGGTATTGATCAATCAATAAACTTGAAAGTACAGCGTCCAAATACTGCTAAATCGTTTCAATGATGATTGAAGCATCTTAGCCCGTACCGCCAAATAATTTTTTATTATTACATTTCGCTAAGGCTTCTTCTTGCGTAATTTTACGTGTTTTAAGCAATCCTTGTAAATTAGAATCTAATGTTTGCATACCTTCTCGCGAACCAATTTGCATGACTGAAACCATTTGAGGAACTTTATTCTCACGAATTAAGTTTCGTACGGCAGGTGTGCCTAACATAATTTCATGCGCAGCAATGCGACCTTTTCCATCCGCAGTTTTTAACAATGCTTGTGAAATTACAGCTTTCAACGATTCCGATAACATCGCTCGCACCATATCTTTTTCAGCCGCAGGAAAAACATCAATCAAACGGTCAATCGTTTTAGGTGCTGAGGATGTATGCAATGTTCCAAATACCATATGTCCTGTTTCCGCCGCCGTTAATGCCAAACTAATGGTTTCTAAATCACGCATTTCACCCACCAAAATGACATCAGGATCTTCACGCAAAGCCGCTTTCAAGGCATTGGCAAACGATTTGGTATTAGGCCCAAGTTCACGTTGAGAAACCAAACAACCTTTGGATTGATGTACAAATTCAATCGGGTCTTCAATGGTTAAAATATGCCCTTTTTCATTTTCATTACGGTAATTCATCATGGCTGCCAAAGTGGTCGATTTACCCGAACCCGTTGGACCTGTGACCAGACAAATTCCCCTTGGCAACATCGCAAGTTTCTTAAATATTTCAGGACATTTCAGTTGATCCATTGTTAGTATTTCAGTCGGAATCACACGAAATACAGCACTCATACCGCGATATTGTTTGAAACAGTTGACACGAAAACGAGCAATATCTCCGAGTGCAAATGAGAAATCAAGCTCCAAATTCTCTTCAAACACTTTGCGTTGTTGGTCATTCATGATGTCATACACCATGGTTTGAACATCACGGGCTTCAATTTTTGGCATTTTAATTTTAGTCATATCACCATGGATACGAATCATCGGCGGCTCACCTGATGAAAGGTGTAAATCCGACGCACCATTTTTGACTGTAAATACAAGTAACTCTGAAACATCCATTGTCATAAAGCATCCCCTACATTCTTAAAAAACCTTACATCACCCTTGCCAACATAAACACGCTACGTCTATTGAACAAGCATGTGCCAACCATCACTTTGTTCACGTTCGCCTTTTTTACCCACCCATAATACTTGAAAAGGCTTCTTATGAACGATTTTCATCGCATCTTTGCCCAACACAAAAACCGCTGTACTCCAAGCATCTGTAAGCATTGCACGCTTGCCAACCACGGTGACACTTTGACTTCGCTGACTGGAATAGCCTGTTTGAGGATCAAGAATATGGTGATAACGCTGACCTTTATCAATAAAAAAGCGTTCATAATCACCTGACGTTACCACACTGACATCACCTTTCAAATGCAATACACCCAGCAATTTTTTTGCATCACGTGGGTGTCGAATACCGATGCGCCATGCGTGTTCTCCATGTTGCCCCATCACACGCAAATCACCACCCGCATCAATCAAAGCATGTTCTACACCATGCTTTTTCAATAAATGGATACCTCTATCAATGGCATAACCCTTGGCAATACCACCAAAATCAAGCTGACACTGTGCTGAATCACGCCACCAGCCTTGTTGATCTTCATGCAAACAATGACTTAAATCTTGACGTTTTTCTTCAATGATTGCTTGATCTGGTGGATGTTTTGGCGGCGGTGTTTTTGAAAAACCCCAAAGCTGATTCAATGCACCTAAAGCAGGGTTGAATGCGCCATGACTTTGATTTTGAATACGCATGGCGGTATGCAAGACCACATTAATTTCATCACTCAATCGCACACGTTGACCCAAAGGAGCATGATTAAAACGTTTAATCTCATTGTCCACCGTGCCATAAATGGTGAAGACATCTTCAACCCGTTGCATTTCATCTGCCGCAGCATGAATGGCTTCTTCTGCTGCTGACTTTGGCATACCTACAATGGTAAAAGATACCAATGTTCCCATCATAAAACGTGTTTCATGCACGTCTTCGGGTGTCCATGAGCATGCTGAACATAAACACAGCAAACAAGTGCTCAGATATTTAATCACAGCCAGCCAAAGCCATCGCGGCTGCGCCCAAAATACCCGCCTGATCGTTTAATGTTGAGGGAAATACGTTTATTTTTCCTTTTAGCGGTGAAATGACGTGTTGATTCAATGCTTTCATCAACGGTGGATGCAATATATCCCAAGCCCCTATCAATCCTCCACTGATTGTTATCGTATGAATATCTAAAAGTTTGACGGCTTCAGCAATCGCTTGTCCTAAATATCCACCTGCACGTTCAAATACACCTCTTGCCACCGCATCACCTTCACAAGCACGTTGGTAAATCACCTTTGTCATCAGTGTTTTACCCGTCAACTCAGCATAGATTGTTTGAATGGCGGTCGATGAAGCATACGCCTCAACACAGCCCGAACCACCACAACCACAACATCGTGCCGTTGCTTGTGTTTGAACACGAACATGCCCAAATTCCATCGCCATGCCTGATTCACCTGTATAGGCTTGCTGTTGTAAAATGAGACCACCACCGACCCCTGTACCCAAGGTAATATGCAATAAATTATCAGTGTTTTTCCCTGCGCCAAAACGATGTTCACCCAAAGCAGCACAAAGCGCATCATTTTGCACGAATACAGAAAGTGATAATTCTTCAGATAGTTTTTTTGCTAAAGGCATGTTTTTCAATCGGGGTAAGTTTGGGGAAGCCAATAAAACACCTGTGTCACCTAAGAAAAAGCCTGGAAATCCCAAGCCAACGGCTTGAATATCAGGATAATCACTTAAATAAGCATGCAGAAAATCCGTCAAAATATGTATGACATCATCTTCGCAGACATCGTCACGGCTTAAATCAGCTTGAATGCGTCGTTCATCTCCCAGATTGCCCAAACCATCGACCCAGGCTGCGCGAATATTAGTGCCGCCAACATCTGCTGCCAACACATGTGTTTTATGCATCATCAAGCAATGTTTTATATAATTCTACATAGGCAGCAGCAGATACATCCCATGATGAGTCTCTTTTCAATGCGCGCGTACGAATGATGGACCACTTTCTCGGCTGATGAAAGACTTCAATGGCTTCTTCCACAGCTTGATCAAAGGCTTCAGGATTAGCATCTTTGAAATGGAAGCCTGTCGCACCTTTTTCTGGATATGGGGTGACGGTATCGGATAAACCACCCGTTGCTCGAACCACAGGAATATTGCCATAACGCATGGCCATCAATTGCCCCAAACCACACGGTTCAAAACGGGAAGGCATCAAGAAAATATCACCGCCTGCATAAATTTGACGTGCCAAGGTTTCATTAAAACCACGCCAAAAGTACATTTTATTTGGATGAGCTTTGGCTAAATCACGCAATAAATGTTCGCTGTCTACATCGCCTGACCCCAACACAACCAATTGATAACCACGATAAAGCCATGTGGATGCTCTGGCTAAAAATAAATCGATGCCTTTTTGATCAGCTAATCGCGAAATCAACGTCATCACAGGTGTTTTCTCATTGATGGTTAGACCGCAACTTTGTTGCAATGCTTTTTTGCATTTTTTCTTACCTGCAATTTTACCCGCACCATACGTCGCTTCTAAAGCCGTATCCGTTGCAGGGTTCCATTGCGCCAAATCCAAACCGTTCACGATACCTTGAAGTTTGTGCGCATGATTGCCTAAAAACCCTTCCAATTGGCAACCATATTCAGCCGTTAGAATTTCTTTGGCATAGTTTGGACTGACTGTTGTAATCGCATCTGCCTTATAAATACCCGCTTTCATACAGTTGATTTGACCATGAAACTCAAAACCATTGGGGTGAAAATGATGGCTAGGCAAACCCAAACGACCTAACCATTCAGCAGGGAAAACACCTTGATATGCCAAGTTATGAATCGTAAAGACAGTCTTGGCTTGAGCAATCTTAGGGTAATGTTGATATTGTGTTTTCAATAACAATGGAATCATGCCTGTCTGCCAATCATGACAATGAATAATATCTGTTTTTTGAGGCAGGCGTGCAGCGGCTTCCAGTGCTACGCGGTCAAAGAGAACATAACGAAGTAAATTATCTTCATAAGCACCGCCAGCAGGGCCATAAATACCTTTGCGACCATAAAGATCATCTTGCTCGATTAAAATGAAATTCAAACCATCCACGACAACACGATGCAAGGGACAAAAACGTTGTCGCCCATCACCCCACATCTCGACACTTTCTCCCAAGTCTTCAACTTGAACATCAAGCGCATCAATATGTGTGCGGTAATACGGCATAATCACGGTTACATGATGGTCAAGAGCTAGTAAAGCTTGAGGCAATGCCCCTGCGACATCTGCAAGCCCGCCTGTTTTAGCCAAGGGTGTGGCTTCCGAAACAATAAATACGACATGAAGTTGGGACATCAAGCCTCCAAAAAAGATAAAAAAAGTCAGCGCAACATAGTCTTTCTATAATAAAAATCGATATTCAACAACATGATTAGTAAATCAGGACAACATTTTAAAATAGGTAATTTCAAAACTCACCAAGTGTGTTGGATTAACAGCAATTAAAATTCTAAGAAAATGAGCCGCTTTATCAACGTTATGCTAGAGTATGCTTTAAAATTAGGAGATCACATTAAAGCAATGATCACAATCTATATTTCATATGAAAATAATAATCATTTATAATAAGGAGTCTTTTTGCATTAAATCATCTCGGATGCCCTATTTTTTGATGATTTATTCATGCCGCCACTGTTGAATTTTTTCTAATACTTCTTCTTTTTCATTGAGCTTTTCAACATCAGGAACAAATATCGACATATTGGATGTCTTTAAATGTTCCAACCAAGCTTCTAAAAATTGACGATACGTCACATCCATCAAACGCTCATTTTGACTGGCTACAACACCGATATACCCTTCACTGGAAGCAATCTCACCACGCACAGCAATGTTCAAATTACCGATAATTTTCTGAGTATTACTGTCCAATGCTGTAAATTGACCTGCTGTATTCACATAGACCAACCATGCCGTACCCACGGTTAATGTTGAAATGAGCTCAATCATTTGTGATTGTTGCGGAATCGGAGCATCGGATAAACGATGCAAGACTGCATGGGCATAAATAGCTCGACTTAAAAAATCAAACATGCCCATTTTTTCTTTGGCAATTAGCCCTCTATCCTTATCGTTTTGCATACGCCGAGTTACCCAGCTTTCTGCCACGTTTATCTTTTCAATGTGAGCATCGTCTTTTTGCAAAGCTTCTGCATACTGAATGGCTCGCCATGTATCATTGTTTTGTAAACGCCACGCTTTATCACCAGCAGGCGAAAGCGCATCCACAGAAAAACAAAGTTTCATGAAACACTCCGTACTTCGACCACGGGTTCACCTGTTTTAGGATTGATTCCCAAAGAAATTTCTCCTCGCAATAATCGAAGCAACTGCTCGCCTACCAATTCACGTCGCCAGCCATGCAGGCAAGGCACATCAGGCTCAGGTTGCTTACATTGCCGACCCCATGAAGCAAGTTCAGATAAATCACTTTTATGACATAAAATAGCTGCCGAAATATCACCATCTTCAGCTTTAAGACGAAGCAAACTGCCCAATAATTCCAAACGTAAATCGGTGCCTTCGGCTGGGTGTTTGCGTTTACTGTTGCTTGGCCATTCAGATTCTGGCGTATTACGACACGCTTCACACAAGGCTATAATATCTTGACCAAAACGCCGTGCGAAACCTTGGCTTGAGCCCCGAATAGAAAAAAGCACATCCATTGTTACTGTATCACGGCGCGCTATTTCTAATAACGGTTCATCAGCAATCATTCGACGACGTGGAATATTACGTTTTTGTGATTGTTCTTCACGCCACACCGCCAACGTACGCAAACGAACCAAAGCCAAACCTTTCAATTTATTCGAGCCTTTTACACGCCACATCAATTTATCAGGCGTTTCTTGATAGGTTTCAAGGCTACAAAGTTTCGCTTGCTCCTCTTGCAACCATGTTAAACGCCCTCTAGCCTCCAAGGAATCATATAACGATTGATAAATAGGCATCAACCAAATCACATCATCAGCCGCATATTCAATTTGTTTCTCTCGAAGCGGACGTGATACCCAATCACTAAATGATTCTTGTTTGGGCAATACTTTTTTCAAAAGCCGTTGCACAAGATTACCAAAGCCAATTTGCTGCCCTAAACCCAAGAGTGCCGCTGCAATCTGGGTATCAAATATCGGCGAAGGTAGGTGACCTGATTCTTTTAAAATAATTTCTAAATCTTGTCGGCCCGCATGAAATACTTTTAAAATCTGTTGATCACAAAAAATATCCCAAACCAATGACAAATCTTTCAATACAATCGGATCAATAATCCAACATTGTCCCTGACCATAAATTTGTAACAAGGCAAACTCAGGGTAATATGTAGTTTCTCGATGGAATTCGGTATCCACCGCCAAGACCTTGCATTGTTTCATGTTTGGATGAGCTTTTTCAAGTTGTTCAAGTGTATCAATATAAATAGGCTGTGTTTTTTGCATATCCCAAAGCTAAAAGTTAGCATGCTTAAGGGCAAGGAAAGCTATATTCTCTATACTTGATTTTTTACCGTAACACATCTTTTTTGGTTTTCAAATTGTATCACTAATGTTACGCACACGCTCATTTCCGTGACTTTTAAACTGTATTGTCACCCTCGAGTGCTTGTGTCGAGGGTCTTTTGTTTCAAACAGTAGATCCCCGATAAAAGATTTTGGGGATGACGCGTTTTTTTCATCAATTCATGTTCCATTAGCTCTACAACATGGATAATTACACCTTGAATACTCAAAGCTTATCCATACTCTTGGCTCACTAATTTTAGGGGGGGTCATGGCAGATTATCAATACATCTATTCGATGGAAGGTGTCGGCAAAATTGTCGATGGTAAAAAGGAAATTTTAAAAGATATTTATCTTTCTTTTTACCCAGGGGCAAAAATTGGTGTCTTGGGGCTGAATGGTTCAGGAAAATCAACCCTACTTAAAATTATGGCAGGTATTGATACTGATATTTTAGGCGAAGCACGACCAGCACCTCGTATTAACATTGGTTATTTATCTCAAGAGCCTGAATTGGATGAAAGCAAAGATGTTCGTGGCAACATTGAAGAAGCTGTTCAACCCATGAAAGATGCTTTGACGGCATTGGATGAAGTCTATGCTGCTTATGCCGAACCAGATGCGGACTTTGATGAAATCGCCAAAAAACAAGCGTATTTAGAAGCCTTTATTGAAGCGGGTGACGGTCATAATTTAGATCGCAAACTGGGTATTGCTGCCGATGCCTTGCGTTTACCCGATTGGGATGCGGATGTAAGTAAACTCTCAGGTGGTGAACGTCGTCGTGTCGCTTTGTGCCGTTTATTACTTTCTAGCCCCGACATGCTTTTATTGGATGAGCCGACCAACCATTTGGATGCTGAATCGGTGGCGTGGTTGGAACATTTTTTACATGATTTCACAGGTACTGTTGTTGCCGTCACGCATGATCGTTACTTCTTGGATAATGTAGCAGGTTGGATTTTAGAATTAGATCGCGGTCGTGGCATACCTTTTGAAGGTAACTATTCATCATGGTTAGAACAAAAAGACAAACGTCTATCCACAGAAGAAAAACAAGAATCGTCACGTCAAAAAGCCATCAAACAAGAATTAGAATGGGTGAGAGCAGGCAGTAAAGGGCGACATAGTAAATCAAAAGCACGCTTAAAAGCATTTGATGAACTTGCCAATGTCGATATACAAACACGCAATGCTACCAAGCAAATTTTCATCCCTGTTGCCGAACGTTTGGGCGATATTGTTATTCAAGCCGACCATGTAAAAAAATCATACGGTGATCGCATTTTATATGATGATTTGAATTTCAACTTACCGCGTGGTGGCATTGTCGGCGTGATTGGTGCCAATGGGGCAGGTAAAACAACCCTGTTTCGCATGTTAACAGGGGAAGAAAAACCCGATTCAGGCACACTCACTATTGGGGAAACTGTTCAACTGGCTTATGTGAATCAATCTCGTGATGCTTTGGATGATAAAAAAACAGTCTGGGAAACTATTTCAGATGGGCTAGAGACCATCATGCTTGGCAATCAAGACATTGCTTCACGCGCTTATTGTGGTCGTTTCAACTTTAAAGGTGCCGACCAGCAAAAAACGATTGGCAATTTATCGGGGGGTGAGCGAAATCGCGTCCATTTGGCAAAAATGCTCAAAGAAGGTGGCAATGTATTGTTACTCGATGAGCCGACCAATGATTTGGATGTCGAAACATTACGCGCACTGGAAGAAGCTTTGCTTGATTTTGCAGGGTGTGCCGTCGTCATTTCTCATGACCGTTGGTTTTTGGATCGTATTGCCACACATATACTTGCATATGAAGATGAAGGACATGTGGAATGGTTTGAAGGTAACTTTGCTGATTATGAAAAAGATAAAGAGCGCAGGCTTGGCAAGACTGCCAGTCAACCTCACCGCATGAAATACAAAAAAATTGTATAACTATCTGATGTTACGCACGCCGTCATTCCCGTGGTCTTTTAATCGGGAATCTAGAAATTGAGAGCAATGAATGATTTAGGTTATAAATATTGGCTTTTAAAATAGCCTTTTCACTAAATTTTAGAGCATTTATATTTTTCCATAGATCCCCGATAGAAGATTTCGGGGATGACGCTTCTTTTTCATTAAAGTGCGTAATATCAGTAACTATTTTAAATATGCGTAAATTTAATACCTCAAAAGGGGAAGTATATTAACATGAGGGTTCTAACATTAATGAATCAGAAGGGCGGCGTTGGTAAAACAACCTTAGCCTTATCGTTGGCTGCTCGTTGGCATTTAGCAGGGTTTTCTGTGGCTGTTATCGATTGTGACCCACAAGGTTCTTCAGTATTTTGGAAAAAACAACAAGTTGAAAACAGCCTACTTCGCGGCATTAAAGTGTATGCAGTCACCTTGCCATCTGAAATTCGTTCCTGTCGAAATTTAGATGTCGACTATGTTGTATTGGATACACCGGGTACTGATAAATCTACGGTTCGCGCTGCTATTCATGCATCCGATGGGCTCATTATTCCTGTTCAACCTTCGGCTGTTGATGTTGATGCTTCCTACGCATCATTAGAAGCAGGATTGGATGCTAGCAAACCCATTGCCTATATTCTTAACCGCTATATTCGACAAAGTATCCTAGGTGAAGATACAAAAAAGGCATTGAAAACAGCGCCTGTAACAGTCATTGATAAAGTCATGCATCAGTATCAAGATTTTCCACGCTCTATTGGTTCAGGAGAAACACCGACTACCATGTTTCCTGGGCAAAAATCAGCACGCAACATTGAAGCGATTGGTCAAGCCATTGATCAATGGTTAATAAAGTGTGATCAAAAAAGCGAAACACATAGCACTGTATAAAAAAGGAGTTTATTTTATGGCACTTGTTGCATCCATTCATGTTGATTTAGGTTGGGATTTACCTCACATTCAACTGCAAGATACATCACTAAAAACTGTTCAGTTACAAGATTTTATGGGCGAAAAAGGTTTGCTTGTCGTATTTACTTGCAACCACTGTCCTTATGCACTTGCCATTTGGCCACGTCTTATCAAACACGCTCAATACTTACGCGAGCAAGGTATTCATACCGTGGCTATCAATCCCAATATTCATCCTGATTTCCCAGAAGATTCGATTTCAGCGATGCAAGAAAAAATACAGGAATGGGGTATCGATTTTCCCTATTTAGCCGATGAATCACAAACAGTTGCGAAGGCATTTGATGCCCAATGCACCCCTGACTTATATTTATTCAACGATGATTCAAAACTCTATTATCATGGTCGAATCGATGATTATTGGAAAGATGCAAGCAAAGTAAGCCAAGAAGAATTGTTACCTGCCGCACAGGCAATGGTAGCAGGCAAGGAATCGCCAAAAGTTCAACACCCAACCATTGGTTGTTCGATTAAATGGAAAGAATAATCATAGCTTGAGAATGTCAGGCGTGGCGCATCATATTAAAAAAGGATGCGTCACGATTTTTTATCAGCACCGTCATCCCATTGAGCTTTAAGCTTTTGATGTCCATAATGCCAATAGATCCAGCCTACGACACAGGCAAGTAAGATCACAACAATCCCCAATCCCCAAAGACCAAACTGATGAAGAACGTGTATGGCAGCCAAGCCTAAAAAATGACCTGCGCTATAAATGACGCATGCCCAAATGATGCAATTCACCACTTGGAGTAAAAAAAAACGTTTAAAGCTGATCGATGACGTGCCAAAAAGAATGGCAGCAGCCAAACGTGTTCCATATAAGTATTGAAAAATAAAAATGGACCAATGTGCATATTTATCAAGAATCATATTGGCTTTGGGTGCATGACGTTTCAGAGAAGGCATGGCATTGATAATTTGCTCACCACGCCAACGCCCTAAAGCAAAAAAGAACAAGTGACCAAGAAAAGCACCGCATGCAGCCACAGCAATGACCTTCCAAGTGGTAAGAATGCCCGCAGCAGCAAAAGCGGCAGCAATAATAAGCGCCGATTCGCCTTCAATAAACGTCCAAAACAACACTGCCCAATAGCCGTATTGTTCAACAATATTTTGAATCCATTCCATGCAACGATTGTATCAAATATGGTACTAACTGAAACATAAAAATAGATTATTAGAGGATATTTTTCTATAACATACTGATATATAAATCATATGGTGGTTTTTTAAATCTGAGTGAGTAACAATGATAGTTTCGACATTTTATTTTCATTAATCGCAACGGTTTCATTATCTGTTTTTGCCAAATAATCAGCAGATAACGTAAAGCTGGTGCTATCAAGACTATTCAAACGCGGACCAATCTTCTCCTGATGGCAAACATACAAAGAAATTTCACTCAACTTGGAAGTACGAATTTAGCAGTCCCCTTATGTGCTAATTTAGCGAGGCTAAGGTCGCACTTCCAGAGTGATTCATTACTTATGTCATTTTTTCCAAATGTTTGTATCAAGGCTCTATGAGTATATTTTTTATCTTTTTACTACAGTGGATTTGTTTTTTAGAATAATGAAAATACCACTTAAAATCATCAATGCGGCAAGGGAAAAGTGTAAACTTATATGTTCATCCAGCCATAAAAAACCTCCAACTGTCGCAATAAAAGGAACTAAAAGTTGTAATGAAGCAGCAAGGCTGGTGGGTATTTTCTTGAGTACAGTGTACCAGAGGGCATAACCGATACCTGATGCCAAAGCGCCAGATACAATGGCAAGTAAAACACCTTTGTTGGATAGGTGGTTTTGATCGATAAACCAAAAACTAAGCGCGATAGTGAACGGTAAGGCATACAAAAAGTTATGCTGAGTATGCCATAAAGGTGCGTGAGATGTTTGACCTAACATACTGTAAATACCCCAAGCGATGCCTGCAATCGTCATCAAGAAAAAACCTTGAAGCGAGGGCATACTCGCACTGGGTAACATCAAATAAACAAAGCCAGAAAAGGCAATGAGCATGCCCAACCATGCTTTGAAAGGTGGACGGTTGCCAGCAAAAATACTTACCGACATCATGGTCATATGAACTGCACCATAAAGAATGATGGCACCTGTGCCTGTATTTAAATTGACGTATGCAAAAGAGAATGTACTGGCATAAATAAACAACATGATTGGTGCATAGGTGCGTGAAGATAAGGTGCTTTGGATGGGTGTAGCGGAAGGTCGCTTGAATTGAATCAGAATATACAAAGCGATAGCACCTGATAAAAGTCGAATACTTGTAAAACTAGCGGGATCAAGATGACTTTCGCCTAAAGCCATGCGACAAAAAATAGAGTTGGCGGCAAAGCCAATAAGGGCAAGAGCAGTGAGTAATGATGTGGACATGGCGATAAGTCTTATGATTTTTATATTTCTTACCATAAAGATAGCATTGGCAAGCTATTTGCTTTATTATGTTTAACGATTGAAATAACGTGCAGAGACATCTACCATCGTTTATCAGTTCGGTGAGTGCGCCTCCCCTCCTTCCCTTTTAGTGGCCTCCCGAGCTGGTATTTTTTATCTCCATTCATTCTAAAAATGTTAATCTTCGCACATGACAACCGAAACACCTGAATCTACAAAACCAAGTAAGCAAACACCCATGATGCAGCAATACCTCGCCATTAAATCGGATTATAGCGATTGTTTGCTGTTTTATCGTATGGGTGATTTTTATGAGATGTTTTTTGATGATGCCATTGATGCGTCAAAAATTCTTGATATCACCTTAACCAAGCGAGGGAAAGCTGACGGCGCAGATATTCCCATGGCAGGTGTTCCTTGGCATCAAGCGGATAATTATTTAGCCAAATTGGTAGCAGCAGGTAAACGTGTGGCGATTTGTGATCAAATGGAAGCGCCAACGGCAGGAAAAGGTCCCGTACGTCGTGAAGTGGTGCGTGTGGTGACACCAGGTACGATTACTGAATCATCCTTATTGGAGCAGGAAACAAGCGCACCCTTATTGGCGATTGCGCAACAAGGTGAGGCTTGGGGCTTGGCATCATTGGATATGGCTTCAGGAGCTTGGCGTTTACAAGAAGGTGTCGGCGAGCAAGGTTTAGATGAATGTTTGGCAGTCTTAAAGCCTGCTGAAGTATTGCTGCCTTCCAAAGCGACACTCGCGAATGATTGGCAAGTCTATCGTTTGGGTGATTGGAGTTTTTCAGCATCGGTCGCACAAGAACAATTACAACAGCGTTTTGGTTTGAAAGATTTTACATCCTTAAATTTAGATAGACATCCACAAGTAGCGGCGGCAATTGGTGCGGTGTTGGTTTATTTAGAACAAACACAAAAATGTAATGTTGGCCATTTGCAATTACCAGTCTTTAAAGAACAAGCCATGGGTATGCAAATTGATGCTCGTTCGCGTCGCAATCTTGAAGTGTACGCTGCACTCAATGGTGATCGGAAATCAGGCATGATGCATATCCTTGATCAAAGTTGTACACCCATGGGCGCACGTTTGTTACGCGAATGGATTGATCATCCGCTATTGGATGTAGACATGATTGAAGCGCGACAAGATGCGGTTCAACAGCTGCTTGAATGTCGGGATACAAACGATGATTTAAGGCAATCATTGGCAAATATTCGAGATATGGAACGGATGCTAACACGCATTGTTTTGCATCGTGCTGCACCCAGAGATTTGCGAGGTCTGACTGATTCCTTGCTGATGTTACCCGATATTCAACAGATTTTAGAAGGATGTACAGGCTTGTTAGCAGCGGTCAAACCTGCTTTATTGGGCTTGGAAGCTTTGGCGCAGACATTGAACCAAGCATTGGAAAGCACCATGCCTGCCGTATTTCATGCAGGTGGCGTGATTCAATGCGGTTTTGATGTAGAATTGGATCGTTTGCGGGCTTTGGCAGACGATGCCGATGATTGGTTGCGAGCTTATGAAGCGAAAGAGCGTGAACGCACAGGCTTGCAAAACCTGCGTGTGAAATACAACAAAGTATTTGGTTATTTTATTGAAATATCCAAAGCACAATCAGCGGATGCACCACACGATTATGTACGCAAACAAACCCTAGTGAATGCGGAACGCTTTATCACCGATGAATTACACAGTTTTGAAACAGAAATTCTAGGGGCAAAAGATGCAGCGATGACCCGTGAATCAGCATTGTTAGAACAATTGCATCACATGATTACCCAAGCAGCAAGCAGTATTCAACAAGCAGCGGCAGCTGTGGCATCTATCGATGTATTGGCATGTTTTGCATACTTGGCAGCAAGCCATGATTACCATCGACCAGAAGTGCATCATGGTCGGGTATTAAGTATTGAATCAGGGCGACATGCGGTGGTCGAACAATGTCTCAAGGACGACAGTTTTGTTGCCAATGATACCCATATGGATGCTAAATCACGTCGGTTTATGTTGCTCACAGGGCCCAATATGGGTGGTAAATCTACCTATATGCGGCAAGTAGCATGGGTTGTTTGGTTGGCTCATACAGGTTGTTTTGTACCTGCCGATTCGGCTCGTATTCCGCTCACAAGTCGTTTGTTTACGCGTGTGGGTGCTGGTGATGAATTGGCAAGTGGACGTTCCACATTTATGGTAGAAATGATGGAAACCGCAGCGATTTTGAATCAATTAGAACCGCGTTCTTTGGTGATTGTCGATGAAATTGGGCGTGGTACAAGCACTTGGGATGGTTTGGCGATTGCTTGGGCAGTCGCAGAACAATTGATTGATGCTGATGATGTTTTTACCTTATTTGCGACGCATTATCACGAATTAACCGCCTTGCCTGAAAATCATCAAGAAGCTTTCAATGCCTCCGTGACGGTGCGTGAATGGAATGGGCAAGTCATTTTCATGCACAAAATTATCGAAGATGCAGCGGATCAATCGTATGGTATTGCAGTGGCACAATTGGCAGGTTTACCGCCTCAAGTGGTCAAACGCGCGCGTGAACATTTGCATCGTTTGGAACATGGCGCACCTTTGGTCAACGAACAAGACGTTGCTCAGTTGGGTTTGTTTGCCGAAGCTGAAAAACGCAAGCAAGCCAAGCATTTGAAACATTTACAAGATTTAGAATCGCGTTTGCAAGCCGTGGATGTGAATCAAATGCGACCTGTTGAAGCCTTATTATATTTGGAAGAACTCAAAGTGACACTGGAGTCTGATGATGGCGAAAAATAAGAAAAATATAGCTGTTATGCAGCCAATGTATGACATCATTACCGAACAATTGGAGCAGGGTGAATCGGGTGACGTCTTGATGAAAAGCATGTGTCAGCAAGTGGATGTTTTTCTCATTCAACTTTGGCAAGAAAAAGCACCGTATGCAGCCAAGTGTGTTGATTTGGTGGCAGTGGGTGGTTATGGACGTGGAGAACTCGCACCTCAATCTGATTGGGATTTGTGGTTTTTAACCGATGACCATCTGGATGAAGCATGTCAAAAGGATATTGAAGTGTTTTTGTATGCCTTATGGGATGTGGGTGCAAAAATTGGTTATGCCGTGCGAACCAACGCACAAACATTGGAGCATATCAAAGAAGATTGGACCTCTGCAACAGCAGCTTTGGAAACTCGTCTATTGTTTGGAAAGGGTCATCTATTTGAGCGTATGCATGAAAAAACCACCAAGTTCTTTAAGAAAAAACGCAAAGCCTTTGTGGAAGCTAAGTTAAATGAATTTGAAAGTCGCCACAAAAATACAGGTGGCACAGCGTTTTTGATGGAACCCGACATCAAGGAGTACAAAGGTGGTTTGCGTGATGTGCAAAGTATTTTTTGGATGGCAAAAGCTTGGTATGGCAGTCAATGTTGTGGAGATTTAGTGCATCAAGGCGCATTATCTTTGCGTGAATATGAACATTTATCGACAGCCCAAGATTTTTTATGGCGGTGTCGTGCTGCGTTACATTTAGAAGTTCAACGCCCCAATAATCGTTTGGGTTATGAGCAACAAGCTATTTTAGCCGAACAACTGGGTTATGAAGATCATGATGATCATTTTGCAGTCGAATGGTTTATGAAGGATTATTTTCGACATGCAGGACGTATTGCTCGGGTATCGCGTTTGCTGGTCATCTATTTTCAAGAATGCTTACATCCCCAATTATTTGCCTTTGAACGTAATATTGAAGATGGATTTACCTTGGAAGGGCAGCTTGTTGGTATACAACATGCCCGTGTTTTTCAAGATAATCCTTTACGATTATTGAAGATTTTTCATGTAGCACAACAAGATAAACGTCTTTTATCCAGTGTTGCATTGCGTCAAATCCGAGCCGATGTCTTGTTGATTGATGATGATTTTCGTGCGAACCCTGAAGCTCATCGTATGTTTTTGCGGATTTTGCGTGATCGGCGAAATGTCGCCCATGCTTTGAAAGCCATGCATAATACAGGTGTATTGGGACGAT
Source organism: Mariprofundaceae bacterium (assembly GCA_030950985.1). Classification (GTDB taxonomy): domain Bacteria; phylum Pseudomonadota; class Zetaproteobacteria; order Mariprofundales; family Mariprofundaceae. Next base: position 16,263 of record JAUZQM010000029.1, read on the forward strand.
TTATTGTCGCTTTTCGTGATATTGTCGGTTTAGGGCAATTCAATCGTTATCATGCGTATACAGTCGATGAACATACTTTGCGAGCAGTCGGCGAAGCGCGTAATTTTTATCATGATGAATATGCCACCCGCTTACCTTTAGCCAAAGAAGTATGGCATAAAATAAGCCGCCCTGAACTGCTTTATTTGGCATTGATTTTTCATGATATTGCCAAGGGTATGAAAGGGGATCATTCCATCAATGGTGAAGGTCTGGCACGTGATTTCTGCCAAAGTATTGGTTTGTCGACAGATGCCAGTGAATTGGTCGCGTGGTTGGTGCTGAAGCATTTAAGCATGGCTATGACATCACAGCGTTTTGATTTATCCGATCCAGAAGTGATTAAAGATTTTGCAAGCCAAGTCGGTGATTTAGAATGCCTTCATTATTTATTTTTATTAACGATTGCAGATATTTCAGCTGTTGGGCCGAATGTTTGGAATGATTGGAAAGGCAGCTTATTGAGTGAATTGTATCGAAGTACAGTGCGTTGTTTGATGCAAGGTGGTGAAAAAAATGAAGTATTACAACAAGAGCGTAAGGAACGTTTGGATACACGCATTTCAAGTGCTTTACGGAATGATCGAGGTGAAACTTTACGTCAGTTAAGTGATGCTTTATATCGTTTGCCTTGGCGTTGTGTGATGCACTTTCCACCTCGGCAGTTGAATCCGTTGGCAAAGTTATTGGTTGAAGGAAACGAAGGTATACGATTTTATTCGGATAAAGTGGCAGGTGAAACCTTGGTCATGATATGGGTCAAGGATCAAGATCATTTGTTTGCCACATTAACCAGTGCGATTGCTATGGGACACATCAATGTATTGGCTGCACAAGCGTTTGATTTGAAGGATGGGCGCGTCTTGGATGTGTTTCATGTGCAGGATATGGAAGGAAAAATATTAAATCATGATGCTGATTTGGAACGTGTACAAAAACGTTTGGAAAAAGCATTGAAGCATTCAACTGAACGAACCCCAATAACTCCGATAAAACAGGATAAAATTACCCTATTGATGCGCAATGTCCCTTTAAGGGTTAAGGAACTGGCTGTAAGCTCGGAACACCAAACAACCATTGAAGTTGCCGCCAGTGAACAGCCTGCATTATTGTCTCGTTTAGCTTGGGTCATCAGTGATATGGGCTTTGCTTTGAAAGGTGCAGCCATTAGCACCTTTGGTGAGCAAGTGGTGGATGTGTTTTTTATAGAGGGAGAACAAGGCGGCTGTTTGACGGATGATGAAATCAATGGCTTGTGTGAGGCATTAAAAGAAGAAGCGAGTTTACCTGAAGATGCATGAACTATTGGCATCGCCAGAGCAATGCCTTAGTTTATTTGGTTCTGTAGTGATTTTATTGGCTTATTTTCTCATGGTATCTAAACCTGATAAAAAAATATTATCTTTTTATATGAGTATATTAGGTGGTATTTCCTTGCTCATCATGGCATTTCTATATGCCAATGTCGGATTGATTTTTTTAGAAGTTTCTTGGATTTCCATCAATGCTTGGGGTATTTGGCACGCTTATCAAAAAAAGTAACGCTGAGCTCTTTATGCCAAATTAAATCAAAGGACATCACATCCGTTACTTAGATGTTAATAAAATTTCAATACGACGATTTTGAGCTCGCCCAGTTTTAGTTGCATTACTTGCTTTGGGTTCTGTATCTGCATGACCTTCTACGCGAAAAGAATTGGGTGCAATATGGTGTCTCCAAACCAACAATCGAACGACGGAAGCGGCACGTAACGATGATAAATCCCAGTTGTCTTGGAATGTATTATTGTGCTTGCTAACATTTAAATTATCGGTATGACCAATGATACGAACAATACCACCTTGTTGAATATGTTTGTTCATCACATTGACCAGTTTTTCAATAGCAATAGCACCCTGTTTATTAAGTTTGTATTGTCCTGATGAAAAAAGAATAGAATTTAGCATGGTGACTTTGATGGATTGGTTTTTCAGCTGTTCCACCATGACCGTTTTTTCTTGAACTTCATTTTTTAAGGTGCGATTGAGTTCTTTTAAATTGGCCTCTTGTGCCAATAAACGATTGTTTTCAGCGGTTAATTTTATTTTTTCTGTTTTTAATAACGAGGCTTGTAGATTTCTTTTATGGGTTTCTTGCATCACCGCATCAGTCTTTTTGGCGTTTGTTTGGCAGCCTGTGATGGCTAATATGAGTAACAATAAGCTTACTATTCGCGTTGTTTTTATGGTTTGAATGTGCATGTGAATCATCTCCATTAAAGGGATTTATTTTTGGAATCTTAAACTCTAACTTAAACTATCATGTGTCAAAATAAATATTGCCAAGTTCAGTGTAAAAAAGACTTATTCTTTCACCAACCACTGAATGCTCGATTTACCTTTTTCACCCAATAAATGGGCATGAATCCATGACAATGATGCTTGCATGGCTGCTTGGGCATGCCAAGGAGGGTTCACAATCAGTAAACCCGAACCTTGCATTTGCATATCTGGAAAATGACCACGCATTTCAACCCGTAGAATATTACGAATGGCTGATTTTTTGAAGGCTCGAAACAATTCAATTTCACGCCCTGCGGGTAAAATAGGATACCAAATGACATAAACACCCGCTCGAAAGTGTGCATAAATATCAGCAATGCTTTCGGCAATACCTTGGTATTCTGTTTTATCTTCAAACGATGGATCAAGAAAAATCAATCCACGTTTTTCTTTGGGTGGCAAAAAAGCATGCAAGGCTTCATAGGCATCACGTTTATGCAAAGAAAAACGGCGATGGCTGCGAAAACCTTGGCGTAAAGCATTAAATTCTTGGGGGTGTAAATCACATGCTGCCAAGCGATCCATCGGGCGAAGCATATGGGCGAGCATCGCTGTTGAGCCAGGGAAACGTGAAAAACCACCGTCAAGATTTTCCGCTTCAATCAGAGATTTCCAGCGTGCCACTCCTTCGGGAATATCGTCATCTTGAATCGGCCAAAGACGTGCAACACCTGTATCAAATTCATGTGTTTTTTGTGCATCTTCAGCATGTAAATCATACATGCCACGTCCTGCAAAAGCATCCAACATGAACATGGGTGTGGCTTTTTTCTGCATTCCCGCCACCACATCACCCAAGATGATGTGTTTGAGAATGTCGGCATGATTGCCTGCGTGGTAACTGTGTTGATAACTAAGCATGCTCGCATCCTGCAAAAAAGGGATAAAAGCGTCACCATTTTTTTCCATCGGGCAATGCTTCTTCTCCAGAGTTAAGAATATTGTTCAACAGTGTTTGCGCTGTTTGTTGACGGATGGGGTGCAAGTAATCAGGTGAAATATCACACATGGGGCGCAAAACAAATTGCCGCCAATGCATGTGTGGGTGCGGCAAGGTGAGTCGTTCTTCCGCTAAAATAAGATCATCATAGGCAATGATATCCAAATCAAGGGTGCGTGCGCCCCAATGTTCGTGACGGATGCGTCCATGTTGTTGCTCCAAATCTTGCAAGTGATTCAAAAGCTCTATGGGCGTGAACGTCGTTTGAATCTGTAAGACGGCATTGAAATAATCATCTTGCCCTTCAGGTCCAATCGGTGGCGTTTGATACACTAACGATGATGCGATGATGGTGCATGATGGATGTTTCTGTAACGCATGACGAACACTGCGAAAGGATTGCAAAACATCCCCGATATTGCCGCCCAAGGCGATCCATGCTTTAGGCATACATCAACTCGTGTAGCGTGTTTTGTAAGGTGTTGTTCATCACTGCGACCAAATCGCAAGTTTGTGTGTGAATGTTAAAAGGTGTGATAGGCATGTTGCTGATATTTACGAAGCATCTTGCTTTGGTCAATGCTTGCCCGCTTCATCCAACAGGCCCTAAGGAAGTAACTATGTTCAAACGAGTTTTACCAATTATTATTATTTTATCTGCAATTGCAGCCTTCTTTTTCTTCGATTTGGGGCATTATTTAAGTTTTGATGCACTGGCAGAGCATCGTCAGATGTTAACTGCTCAAGTCGAGGCACATGCTGTCTTGGCATCATTGATTTACATGATGATTTATATTGCCGTTGTTGCGTTGTCATTACCGGGTGGTTTGATGATGACATTAACAGGCGGTTTTCTTTTTGGGGCTGTTTGGGGTGCGATTCTAGCCGTCACAGGCGCAACATTGGGCGCAACGATTTTATTTCTCATTGCCAAAACATCGTTGGGTGATTTCTTGCTTGCCAAAGCCGGTGATACCATCAAAAAACTTCAAGCAGGTTTTGAAGAAGATGTGTGGAGTTATATGTTTATCTTGAGAGTTGTACCCATCTTTCCTTTTTTCTTGGTGAATTTAGCACCTGCCTTTTTGGGTGTACCTTTGCGTGTGTATATCGTGGCAACATTCTTTGGCATTATCCCTGGAACTTTCGTTTATGCCTTGGCTGGTAGTGGTTTGGGTCAAGTGTTTGATCAAGGTGACACGTTTTCCGCTGCGAATATCATGACTCCTAGCATGATTGGTGCGCTGGTAGGTTTAGGGGTATTGGCACTCGTACCCGTCGTATATAAAAAATGGCAACAAAAAGAGGTAAAGGCATGAAAACAATTCAAACAGATATTTGTGTGATTGGTGGTGGTTCAGGTGGTTTATCGGTTGCTGCGGGTGCTTCGCAAATGGGTGCGGATGTGGTGTTGATTGAGAAATCTGCGATGGGTGGGGATTGCTTGAATACAGGTTGTGTTCCCTCCAAAGCCATTTTAGCAGCGGGACATGTCGCAGAAACCATGCGCCAAGGGGAAGCTTTTGGTATCAAAGCTGTTTGCCCTGAGGTGGATTGGGCAAAAGTGAACGATCATGTTCAAGGGGTGATTGCGGCGATTGCACCGAATGATTCGGTAGCTCGCTTTGAAAGCTTGGGTGTTAAGGTGATTCAAGCTGCCGCACGTTTTGTCGATGAAAAAACAGTACAAGCAGGGGATGTACAAATCCAAGCCAAATATTTTGTATTGGCAACAGGGTCTTCTGCTTTTGTACCACCCATTGAAGGTGTCGATACGGTGGATTACTTCACCAATGAAAATATCTTCAATAATAAAGATGCGATTGAGCATTTGATTGTGATTGGTGGTGGTCCTATTGGTATTGAAATGGCGCAAGCTCATCGTCGTTTGGGTGCTAAAGTGACGGTCATGGAAGTGGCAAAGTTATTGATGAAAGATGATCGAGAATTGGCACAAATTGTCATTGACCGACTGACTTCAGAAGGCATGGACTTTTATGAAGGCGGCAGAAATTTACGCATTGAAAAAACAGCACAAGGCATCGCTGTTTATTGTGATATGTCAGGTAAACAAGCATGTATTCAAGGCTCTCATTTATTGATTGCCACAGGTCGGCGAGCCAATGTGAACGGTTTAAATTTAGAAGCGGCAGGTATTGACTATTCACCGCGCGGTGTTGCCGTTGATGCACGTTTGCGAAGTTCCAATAAACGTGTGTTTGCCATCGGTGATGTGGCAGGACCTTATCAGTTTACCCACATGGCTGCGTATCAGGCAGGTATTGTGATTCGCAATATCTTATTCAAATTACCCGCTAAAGTGGATTATTCAGCAGTGCCTTGGGTAACCTATACAGACCCTGAATTGGCACATGTGGGCATGACCGAAGAAGATGCCAATAAAGCTGGTAAAGACATTCGTATTTTGCGTTGGAAGTTTGATGAAAATGATCGGGCGCAAGCCGAACATCGTACGGAAGGCATGATCAAGATTGTGGTAGAAAAGAAAGGTAAAATTCTTGGCGCAACGATTGTCGGCTTACATGCGGGTGAATTATTACAACCGTGGGTATTGGCGATCACTCAGAAAATGAAAATCGGTGCGATGGCATCAATGATTGCACCCTATCCAACGCTTTCAGAAGCCAATAAACGTGTGGCAGGTAGTTTTTATACAGAAAAACTATTTTCCGCAGGGACGAAAAAATTGGTGCGTTTTTTGATGCGTTGGTTTTAGGTTAAGAACATGACAACGATTGAAAAACATCATTTTTCCAATGCCCACGGTGAACAACTGTCAGCACGTTTAGATATGCCAGATAATCCACCCCATGCCTATGCTTTGTTGGTGCATTGTTTTACCTGCAACAAAAGTTTAAGAGCCGCAGCTTATATAACGAAAGCTTTGATTGCCCAAGACGTGGCTGTGTTTCGCTTTGATTTTACAGGTCTAGGTGATAGCGAGGGTGATTTTTCGGATACCAATTTCACCAGCAATGTTCAAGATATTATCAGTGCAGCAGGCTTTATGCGTGAGCAATCTTATGCACCTGATATATTGATTGGACACTCTTTGGGCGGTACGGCAGTGCTCAAAGCAGCAGGCTTGATTGAATCGGTGAAAGCAGTGGTTACGATTGCCAGTCCTTCATCACCTGCGCATGTGGCAGCACAGTTTTCAGACGCTCAAGCGCGTATTCTTGAGCATGGTTCAGCTACAGTGGCATTGGCTGGGCGAGATTTCATCATCAAACAACAGTTTCTAGATGATTTACAAAAAACGTCCGTTTTGAACGATGTGGAAAACTTGAACAAGCCATTGTTAGTTCTGCATGCACCTCGAGATAAAACGGTGGGGGTTGAACATGCCTCGATTATCTTTAAGGCAGCACAACATCCTAAAAGTTATATTTCCTTGGACGACTCAGATCATCTGTTAAGCCAAACTGCCGATGCCAGTTATGTAGGGAAAATCATTGCCGTGTGGGTGAGTCGTTATCTCGATGATTAACTGATGTTACGCACGCAGTCATTCCCGTGATCTTTTAATCGGGAATCTAGAAAGTGAGAGAAATGAATGATTTATGTTATAAATGTTGGCTTTTTAAATAGCCTTTTGACTAAATTCTAGAGCATTCATCTTTTTTCAAAGATCCCCGATAGAAGATTGCGGGGATGACACTTCTTTTTCATTAAAGTGCGTAACATCAGTGATTAAAAAATAGTTCAGGAGTATACAATGCAAGCATTATATCAAATATTTTCCGTGTTCGGTGTGTTCTTCATTGTTGTTATGGGTGTGTTGTTTTTATGGGGCATGCTGTTGTACATCATGGATATTTCTCAACATAAACATGCCATTCGTCATAACTATCCTTTGATGGGTCGGTTTCGTAGCGGGTTTGAATATTTAGGCACGTTTTTTCGTCAATATTTCTTTGCTATGGATCGAGAAGAAATGCCCTTTAATCGCGCACAACGAGAGTGGATTTATAAAGCGGCGCAAAATGAAGATACGACATCTGCTTTTGGTTCAACACGTGATTTAAGCCCTGTGGGCAGTATCTTTTTTGTAAACTGTCCTTTTCCTGCATTGGAATCCGATGCCGAAGACTTTCAAACTATTAGGCTTGGAGAGGGGTATTGTGAGCATCCTTTTGATGCAACAAGCCCATTTAATGTGTCAGGCATGAGCTATGGTGCGCTGTCTAAAGTCGCTGTACTTGCCTTATCCAAAGGTGCTAAAAAAGCAGGTTGTTGGATGAATACAGGTGAAGGCGGTTTATCACCTTACCACTTAGAGGGCGGAGCAAACCTCGTATTCCAAATAGGTACAGCTAAATATGGTGTGCGTGACAATGAAGGCAATTTAAGTGATGAAAAATTACGAGAAGTTGCAGCACATGAACACGTTAAAATGTTTGAAATTAAACTTAGTCAAGGTGCAAAACCCGGTAAAGGCGGCATGTTGCCTGCTGCAAAAGTGAGTGCTGATATTGCGAAAATTCGTGGTATTGAAGTCGGTCAAGATTCAATGAGCCCTAATCGCCATATTGATATTGATTCCGTCCATGACATTTTGGATATGATTGTTCGGATTCGACAAGTGACACAAAAACCTGTGGGCATCAAGTTGGTCTTGGGTGGTTGCAATGTGTTGGATGGTTTATGTGAAGCGATTCAACAACGTGGTTTAGATGCTGCACCTGATTTTATCACACTCGATAGTGCCGATGGTGGCACAGGCGCTGCGCCGCAAGCCTTGATGGACTATGTTGGCATGCCGTTATCAGAAAGTTTGCCCATGTTAATTGATCATTTGGTGGGTTATGGCTTAAGAGAACGGATTAAAGTGGTGTGTTCGGGTAAAATGATTATGCCTTCTGATGTGGCTTGGGCATTGGCAATGGGCAGTGATTTTGTGGTGTCGGCACGTGGGTTTTTGTTTTCTTTGGGCTGTATTCAAGCTTTGCAATGCAATAAAAATACCTGTCCAACAGGAATTACGACGCATAACCCTCGCTTACAAGCGGGCTTAGATCCCCAAGATAAATCGGTGCGTGTGGCACACTATGTAGATCATATTTTGCATGAAGTGGGTGTGATTGCACACTCATGTGGTGTGCGTGAACCGCGTTGTTTGAAACGTCATCATATGCGACGTGTGGATGCCAATGGACGTTCGATTAGCATGGCGAGTATTTTTCCTGATACAATGAAAGGTAAGCCTCATGGTTTGTAATGCTGGTTTCCCATTTAAGACGGGGCAAATTGAATGACTAACTGCTCACAATTGCGTAGCAATTCCTGCTAGCTCCTGTAGACATTTAACGATACCATTCTTGAAAATTATTTTCGCAAACTTTTTGCTAGAGAATATGCGATATGATTATAAAGACTAAAGTTTCGCTGTTTCTGATTTTACGCTATAATTTCTACTATGCTGTATCTGTTGGAAAATAAAGGAATTTTTTCACTACGGAATGCCTGTGAAATAAAGTTGAGTTTAATAGGTGTTTGCTATTAACGATGCAAATATCGCCACCCTTGTGGAATATAAGCTTGCAGCTACGCAAAAACAGCGAAATTTCAATCAAGGCGTATATTGATAGGCAAATGAAACAGAATGATAATTTCAAGCTTAGCGACTTTAGCCGAACCGCTACTTACTTTTAGTAGGTGGTTATTGATTTAGAGATTCTGAAGGTCGTGTGATAGGATATGTTTTCAAGTGGGCGAGTGTGATGTTTCAAGGCAAACGGATGTGTCAGTTGCTATGATATAAAATCTATCGAATGCTTCCAATAAGGATCATTCGCTTTTGAATAACGACAGGAATAAATGAGCATGATAAAATAATATGTGTGATGATTTATCAACGTTGATGCTACAGGCACGACAAAATAAAATAAAATATTCAAATAAATGCATGATTTTTCAAAGCTTATTATCAAAACTTAAAGACATGGGAAAATCATTTGTCATGTCGGAAGGTGATATCTTGTGCGAAGCTGGTGATCCATCGCATATGCTATGGTTATTGGAGTCAGGTAAACTGGGTGTACAACTTCCTGAATATTTGGAAGATGGTGAAGATGAATTATCTGCGACTGATGAATTATCGGTTCTTGTGGGTGAATTGGGTTTTTTTACACGCCAACGTCGCTCTGCGAAAGTGTGGGCAAAAGAAGTGTGTCAGATTTATCAAATAAGCTTTGAAATGATTGATAGCTGTGATGATTTAGCTTTTCAACAAGCTATGCAAGCGCTTTTAAAACACTATTGGATGTACCCAATTCTTTCAAAACACGCTATTTTTGAAAGAATCAATGATGTGGATCGAAGAGCTTTGTGTGATTTATTTGTTCCTATCGATATGGCTCCGGGAGAATGCTTGATTCATCATGGTGAAGATCATGATGGGGCTTATTTATTACAGCAAGGTTGTTTGTTTTTCATGTATGAATCTGAAACAGGGAAAGAGCATGTAAGCAGCATGGTTCCCGGTGATATCGTACATTTAGGTGGTTTATTGCATGCTTATCATGCCAATTATGAGGTATGCACAGCAACAGCGGTGCGTTTGTTGCATATATCACGTCAACATATGGAACGTTTTCTTAAAACTCGCCCTTGGATGGTCGATGTTTTATTGCGTTATTCTCGCCGCCCCGCTTGGCGGCAAATTATGCGACCCGATGATGCCTACTTATGGATGACCAATCGAGAAATTAAACATAGGGCAGTAAGTCCGTAGCAAAGCTTACAGCAGGGTCATGAAGATAATTCATGCAATTGTTGTTCGCGTTGACAGTTGACCTTGCCGCCTTAGTTTGCAGCCGCTTACAATCCATTTCCTTGAAATATACCGATGTCGTAAAGGTGAGAACGTGACTCAAAACAACTCAAAATTACCCGAAAAAGAAGACCCAATTTCCCAGTTTGATGAAGAAATGGCTGAACTGAAAAAAGATATGAAATCAGCCAAAATGGTAGATTGGATACAAAATAATCAGCAGATGCTCATGGTTGCCGTGGTGTTGGTATTGATTGCGATGTTTGCTGGCGGTTTATGGTCAGAACAGCAAAAAACGAAAAAAGAAGCCGCAGCGATGATGTATTACCAAGCCATATCCTTACGTGATGACGATAAGAAAAAAACATTGTTAAATCAGGTAAAACGTGATTATGCTGATACAGCTTATGCCGCATTAGCCAGCCTGCGTTTAGCAAACTTTTCAGATACAGAAAAAAATCTTCGCGACATGATTGAAAATAAAGATTTAAGCCTTGAATTTCGCTGGCAAGCAAGTTTGGATTTAGCTGAATATTTGATACAACAGGGTAAAAAAGATGCTGCCAAATTGCTATTGAACAAGCGTGTGGGCAGTGAGTATGAACAATTACGTTATGCTTTGTTGGCTTCTATTTCTGAAGGTGATGCTAAAAAAGATGCCTTACAAAAATCATTGGATGCAGCCTCACATGATGATGTTCTGAAAGAAAAAGTAACATCGGAATTGGCTCAACTGCATTGATGCGTGTTTTTCTAAGAAAAAATAAATATTTTATGGCTGCATGCTTATTCAGCCAGATGCTTTTTTCTGGCGCTGCAATAGCAAGTGATTTACCCACTTCTTTAGCCAGTTTACAGATTATTTGGTCAACGGATGTCGATGGGCGAAAACCTGCCGATCAATTGAGCTTTTCAGCCCCTGTTGTGACAGGTCAAGGGCAACATGCTCGCATTGTCATCGGTGGTGCTGACGCACGCATTCATGTTTATGATATGAGCGGTAAAGAAACATATCGTTTACCCATTCAACAAAATAGTGATTCAGGTGCGGCTGTTTTGGCATCTGGGCTTGTTGTCTTGGGAGATAGTCAAGGCAAATTGTATGCCGTGAATGCACAACAAGGTAAGGTCGTTTGGCAATTAGCCTTGGCCTCATTTATAACAGGTAGTCCCATCGCTGTAGATGACGATGTAGTGGTTCAAACCACTGGCAATAACTTGTATCGCATCAATCAACACGGTGAAAAAGTTTGGAGTTTTTCCAGTCAACAAGGTGGTTTAAGTCTGTATTTATCATCTTCACCGATGTTACATGATGGAAAAATATATGCGTTATTGAGCAATGGTGATGCTGTAGCAATGGATGCCAAAACAGGTGACTTATTGTGGCGAAAACAATTATTGTTGGATGCCGATGCTACCATGTTAAGCCAGCTTAAAGCACCCCTTACAACACCTTTATGGTTATCGCATGTGAGTTTTGATGGTCGTGTATTACACGATGTGGTGCTGTTTTCATTTTATCATGGAAAAACATTTGCTTTAAGTGTGGATGATGGGCAAACGATGCTTGCGCAAAATATATCGCTTAAATCATCACCCGTCTTATGGAATGATATATTATACATGGTGGATACCGATGGTGTATTGCAAGCCTTGAATATCAATGATGGTCAACAACAATGGAAACAAAGGTCGTCACATCATGAATGGGTTGGACCCGTTGTTTGGCATGATGCTTTATGGTTGGCGAGTGAAAAAGGTCTTGTGTTAAAAGTATCCTTCACAGGTGAATTACTTGCTCTGTTGGATATACAAGGAAATATTGAACGGGCCCCCCTGATTACTTCAGATGGGCTATTGATACATAATACATTGGGTGGGTTATATCTTATTCATGAATAAATGGAGAAAAAAAGATGCGTAAAAGCATGCCTATTATTGCTATTGTTGGTCGCCCCAATGTTGGTAAATCAACATTATTTAATCGTTTGGTGGGTAAACGAAAAGCCATTGTCGGTGATCGTCCTGGCGTCACCGTTGATCGCCTTGAAGCGACCTGCATGTTTCATGAAACAGCTGTTGTATTGGTCGATACAGGCGGTATTGGCGAAGATATTCATAATGTCATGCAACCTGCCATTGATGCACAAGTGGAGATAGCTTTAGAGATTGCGGATATGGTATTGTTTGTGACCGATGCACAATCAGGGGCAACGCCTATTGATAGTATGATTGCTGAAAAACTGCGCCGTTCCTCTTTGACCATGCTGTTGGTGGTCAATAAAGCTGAAAATCCTAATGCAGAATTGGAGTTCTTTAAGCTTGGCTTGGGTGAGCCTATAGCGGTGTCTGCCATGCATGGTCAAGGTAGTCGTGAATTGATTGCGCAGGTTTTATCTCATTTACCTGAATCTGAAGCCTCGACTGCCGATGAAGTTGAACCGATTGCAAGTATTACGGTGATTGGTCGTCCCAATGTAGGTAAATCAACATTGATCAATGCTTGGTTGGGTTATGACCGTATGGTAGTGAGTCCCATTGCTGGTACGACTCGTGATGCCATTGATATGGATATGCCTTACGGTGCATTTGATAGTGGAAATATAGTCCGCTTGGTAGATACCGCAGGGCAACGCAAACATGGTCGTATCAAAGATGTGATTGAATTTGTCGCACGTGTGAAAGCGGTTCAAGCTTTTCGTCGTGCAGATACTGCGGTCATGGTGTTGGATGGTTCGGAAGGCATTGTTGAACAAGATATGCGTTTGATGACCTTGGCTCATGAAGAAGGTTGTGCTTTGGTGGTTGTGGTCAACAAATTGGATTTATTGACAGCGAGTGAATGGGATTATTACGCTGAACGTTTAAACTATCGGATGCGTGGTTTGGCAGATATACCTGTTTTTCGTATGAGTGCCAAAGAAGGGAAAGGTACGAAAGCCCTGTTGAAAGAAGCGGTTGCATCTTCCAAACGGAATGGAACGACCGTGAATACGGGAGAACTCAATCGTTGGTTAACACAAGCGCAGGATCAACAACGTGCCCCCAGCGATCATGGAAAATCTGTGGTACGTCTAAAATATGTCTCACAAGTGGGTTCGACACCACCACGGTTAAAAATATTTTGTAACCGTCCTAGTTCTATTAAAGCATCCTATTTACGCTATTTGGAACAATCATTTCGTAAGCGTTTTAATTTACCCGGTGTGCCTGTTCGATTCATTTTTACGGCCAGTGATAATCCTTATATGAATGAGGATGGAAGCAAAAAAGCATCCAGTAAACCAGCGCCTTTTGTACGTGGTCGTAAAGCACGTAAGAAACCTCAAAAACGCTGATGCATGGCTTTGAAGAAACGAAAATTTTATCCTGTTCTGCAGAAGCTATGTTTGATGTGGTGATGGATATTGAAGCCTATCCTGAATTTTTACCTTGGGTTTCAGATGCTAAAATTTTATCTAAAAAAAATACTGAGCTAACAGCTGAATTGATTGCCGATTTTGCGGGTTTGAAAAAAAGTTTTAGTACAACTGATCGGTTTGTAAAAAATGAATGTGTTGAGATTAAGTTGGTGGATGGACCTTTTCGTTTTTTGGAGAGTTTTTGGAGCTTTGAACAAATCAGTGATGTATCATGTAAAGTACATTTCTCCATTGAATTTAAATTTAAAAATCCGTTGTTGGCTGTGGTGGCAACGCCTATTTTCACCACGGCTTGTAAAACAATGGTGCATGCTTTTGAACGGCGTGCTTGTGCAATGAAATCATGAAAATTGACATTGTATATGCGTTACCACAACAGCAATACCTCGAAAGTATCGATGTAGGAGAAGATACCACGCTTGAACAAGCATTGGAGGGAAGTCAATTGTTATCGCGTTTTCCAGCGTTAAATCTTGCCGATCATAAAGTGGGTATTTTTGGAAAACTGGGTAAAATGACGCAAGTTTTGCATGATGGTGATCGCATTGAAATTTATCGCTCCTTACCTAAAAAAGCACGCAATGCACATGCTTCAGATGATAAAAAAGAACGTATTCGTGCAAAAAAGGCACGTCGAGTCAGTGAATCAACATCATAAATAAGTTTGTAGCTATTTAGTTACAACCATGTTTTCTCGCTGTCAGCGTTAAAAAATGCTCACTTACACTCGTAAGCTCCGCTTCAAGAGTGAGACAAGCTTATTTTGACGCTTACAAAGTGGCTTGGCAAGAAAGTTTAGAAGCACTAGAAAAATTTAAAAATATTTTACAAAGGTTCTTATAATGGCTTATCAAATTCCAATTACAATTAAAGCTGCGTTAGAGAATATAAGAAAACGTCATTATGTTCTGCCATCAATTCAGCGTGAGTTTGTATGGAATACAGGACAGATTGAAACCTTGTTTGATTCATTAATGTGTGATTATCCCATTAGCACATTCCTATTTTGGAAAGTAGATAAAAACAAAATTAAAGATTTCCAATTTTATGAATTTTTAAATAAATACCACCAGAAAAAATGCCGCCATAACCGTAAGGTGGACTTATCCAATAATGAAGATGTTATTGCTTTGCTAGATGGTCAGCAAAGAATGACATCTCTCTGTATAGGCTTAACTGGTAGCTATGCAAAAAAAAAGCCGTATTACCGTAAAGACAGTTCACATGCTTATCCCGAAAAGAAGTTATACCTAAACTTGTTGAATCCCTCGGATGAACTAGAAAAAGATTACGATTTTAAATTCCTAACAGAAAAAGAAGCAGTAGAAGAAAAAGAAGGCTATTTCTGGTTCAAATGTAGCAATATTCTTGATTTTACTGATATGAGAAAGTCAACTATGTATCTGATGAAGAACAAACTCACAGATACTTCCATCTATACCGAACAAGAATCTGAATTTGCCATCAACACGCTCACTGATTTTTTTAACGTCATACATCAAAAAGGCACCATTAGTTATTACCAAGAGGAAAGCGAAGAGCTAGATAAAGTCTTACAGATTTTTATCCGAATCAATAGCGGTGGTACAAAGCTCAGCTACTCAGACCTTTTACTGTCAATCGCAACGGCGCAATGGCAAGAAAAAGATGCCAGAGAAGTGATTCATGAATACGTTGATGAAATCAGTAATATTGGTGACGGCTTTAATTTCAACAAAGATTTCGTGCTTAAATCATGTTTAGTTATGGCAGATTTTAAAGACGTTCAATTTAAAGTCGATAATTTTAACCGTGAAAATATGGTAACGATAGAAAAAAACTGGGATAAAACTTCATATGCAATACGGACAGCCATTGAGTTGATTGCAAAATTTGGTTACAGCAAAGATAATTTACTCGCAAACAATGCCTTAATTCCGATTGCCTATTTTTTATACAAAAATGATTTTGAAAGCACTATTTTGCATCACAGTGATAGAGAGCAAGATAGAAAACATATTAATGAATGGTTAGCACGAGTATTATTAAAAGGAACATTTGGGGGTACACCTGATTCTGTATATCCAAAAATGCGCGACTTGGTCAATAATAATAAAGGATTCTTCCCCCTAGCAGAAATTATTGAGAATTATAAAGGTAGCCGTAAATCCATTAATTTCTCAGAAGATGATATCGATAGCTTACTAAAATTAGGTTATGGCAAGGCAAAAACACATTGTGTGTTATCACTACTGTATGCCAGTTTGAATAACAGTTACAAATACCATCAAGACCATATTCACCCACAGTCTTTCTTTAAAAATAAAAATCTTCGTAAGAATGGGTATACGGAAGAACAGATTGCCGATTATATATCTCATCGTGATGCCTTGCCGAACCTCCAACTATTACAGGTTACTCAAAATCTCGAAAAGAGTGATCAACCGTTTGAGCAATGGTTAAACAAAATTTATATAACCAAAACAGAGCGTGATGGATTTTTAGTGCAGAACTATATTAGCCCTGAACAACCCTTATCTTTTGAAAACTTTTTGAATTTTTATTCCAATCGCCGTCAAAGTTTAAAACACCGTCTCGCTACTATTTTAAATGTTAAACTCGCTATCCCAGTTCCAGAAGAAGTGGTTGAAGCAGAGGTATAAATCAACAAGTGAAATTGGGATGCTTTTCATCATGATATAAGTTATTGAAATCATTGCTGTTCCGTCTCAAAAGGGAAGCCATAAAAAAGAAACGTCATCCCCGAAATCCTTTATCGGGGATCTATGAGAAAATATGCATGATCTATAACGGGCATAACGATATTTTCATAATTTTCTCATGCAGTTATTTTTAATATACGCAAGGTGTTTGTCACGTTGGTCGTGTCTTTCAATATTCAACAAGGAGCTAGATTCATGATTCAAAAAAACATAGGAATATTCATCATATTATTTTTCTCTTGGGCGAATGCGCAGGCGATGCCCGAGAGTTTTGCAGATTTGGTAGCGGCTCAAAAAGATACGGTTGTGAATATTAGTACAACCGAAAAAGTACATATGCAGCCACGTATGATGCCGCAGCTACCCGGTGGGCAACATTCACCATTTGATCAATTCTTTAAAGATTTTTTTGGTCAAATGCCTGAACAAGAAAAACATGCCTTAGGCACGGGATTTATTGTTTCAAACAAAGGTTATATTGTTACCAATAACCATGTGATTAAAGGTGCTGATGAAATTGTTGTAAAAACAAGCAATGGTAAAGAATATAAAGCAAGCTTAGTCGGAAGCGATGAAAAATTAGATGTCGCATTGTTGAAAATTAAAGCCAAACATTTACATGCCGCAAAGCTGGGTGATTCGGATGTGTTACGTGTGGGCGATTGGGTCATTGCTATTGGTAATCCCTTTGGTTTAGAGCAAACAGTGACAGCAGGCATTGTTTCTGCGCGTGGACGGGTGATTGGCTCTGGCCCTTACGATGATTATATTCAAACAGATGCTGCCATTAACCCTGGAAACTCAGGTGGCCCCTTGTTCAATAACAAAGGCGAAGTTGTCGGTATCAATACGGCTATTTACACTAAAAGTGGCGGTAGCAATGGGATTGGTTTCGCGATTCCTATCAATTTAGCGCACTCTGTTTTTGAGGAACTTCGCAAGACTGGGCATGTTCAGCGAGCCCGTTTGGGTGTCATGATTCGTGATGTCGATGAAGAAACCATGTTGGCTTTAGGTCTAAAAAATAAGCTTGGTGCGTTAGTGCCACAAGTACAATCGGGTTCAGCAGCTGATAAAGCAGGCATTCAAGCAGGTGATGTGATTGTTGGCGTAGATCAAGTGAAGATTCATCATGCACATGATTTGCCGATTCGTATCGCACGTCATAGTGCAGGTGATAAAGTGATGATTCATCTTATTCGTGATGGTCATGTACTTGATATTCCTGTGATTGTGGAAGCCATGCCAACATCAGCTAAAAATCATGCTGGTTTGAAACATAAAGCCATGCGCTTGGGTTTGGTTTTGACACGGTTGGATGCTTTGTCACGTCAAAAATTAAAAGTTCGTGTGGAAGATGGTTTGTTGGTTCAGGCGGTGCGCCGAGGCTCTCCAGCAGCACGTGCAGGTATTGAGAAAGGTGATGTCTTGTATAAAGTGAATGGTAAGTTGGTTCATGCACCTTCCGATTTAGTGAGCATTGTTGAAAAAATGAATGATGGTGGTGCATTGCGTGTGATGATGGATCGGCATGGTAATCAAGCATTTACCGTGATTCGCTTGCCTAAAAAAGAGCAAAAATAATGGCGATTCCTGTGCTGCAATTGATGAGTCGCCAAGGCTGTTGCTTGTGTGAAGATGCAGAAATTGTGATGGCTGATTTTGTGGCACAGGGACGTTGTACTTTAGATGTTGTCGATGTCGATCAACATCCAGCTTTAGCGATGCGTTTTGGTATGGATGTTCCCGTTGTTTTGATGAATGACGTTGTGTGTTTGATGCATCGTATCACACATGATGAGATTGAATCGTTATTGGAGGCAGGATGTTAGAATCTTGGTTAGGACGTTGGTTAGCAGTGGGTGTTCTTATTTTAATGGTGGCGGGAGCTGCATGGTTTGGTTTGCCTGAATCTCATAAAAAAATAGTGGTGGGTAATCAGATTGTTGATTTTTCACTGCCTGATTTACAAGGCAACATGCAATCACTGCCCAAAGGACATGTGATGTTGGTGAATTTCTGGGCAACGTGGTGTCCACCGTGCCGCAAAGAAATGCCGAGTATGATTCAGCTGTATCAACAATATGAATCACAAGGCTTGAAAATTATCGCGGTGTCTGTGGATCGAGATAGCAAGCAGTTGCAGGATTTTGTACATGAATATCAAGTGCCTTTTGATGTACGCCATGATGTGGATTCGGCTATTTCAACCCAGTACAGTGTATTTCGTTATCCTGAAACCTTTTTAGTGGATAAACATGGTGTGATTCAAGCGCACTTGATTGGTGGGGTTGAATGGATGTCTCCGAATATCCGTGAAAAAATTGAAGCACTCTTGGCTGATAGAGCCTTAAATACGGAGTTATAATCGTTGGAAATGACCATAGAAGATGAGATTCAAGCCTTACGCGTTCAACTGAAAGAACATAATTTTCGTTATTATACATTGGATCATCCGATGATATCGGATGCTGATTATGATGTGTTGTTGCGCCGACTTGACGCATTGGAACACGACTTAGGCGAAGACATTCCAGAAGATTCACCCACGCAAACAGTGGGTTCGCCCATTAGCCAAGCTTTTACCGCTTCTGAACATGCCATTCCCTTATTATCACTGGCAAATGCCTTTGATGCAGAACAAGTCAAAGCCTTTGATCAACGTATCGCAGATGCCTTAGATGATGATACGTATGATTATATTGTTGAACCTAAAATTGATGGTTTAGCGGTTAATTTACGTTATGAATCAGGTATTTTGGTATCAGCTGGCACGCGTGGTGATGGGCGTGTGGGTGAAAATGTTACCGATAATGTACGCACGATTACTGATATTCCTTGGCGACTGATGGGTGAAAATATGCCAAAGGTTTTGGAAGTTCGTGGCGAAATTTATATGTCTAAGGCTTCATTTCAAGCCTTGAATCAGAGTCAGATATTGTTAGGCGAAAAATTATTTGCCAATCCGCGTAATGCAGCGGCAGGTTCGTTGCGTCAGTTGGATGCAAGCATTACAGCCAGACGTCAACTTAGCTTTTTTGCTTATGGTGTTGGCATGGGTGCTGATGGATGGGTGACATCTCAAACAGAGCTTTTTGAACGCTTACATGGCATTGGTTTTCCCGTGCAGGATTATCAATGCTTTTCCAATATTGACGATGTGTTGGACTATTATGAAGCCTTTCAAAACAAACGCTCACAATTAGCTTATGATATTGATGGCTTGGTTTTTAAGTTAAATGATTATTCTTTGCAAGATGAAGTGGGGTTTGTAGCACGTTCTCCACGTTGGGCGATTGCCCATAAATTTCCTGCCGAAGAAGCTTTGACCACGGTGGAACAGGTGATTTGGCAAGTCGGCAGAACAGGTGTCATTACTCCTGTTGCAGTGATGAAACCTGTATTTGTAGGTGGTGTGATGGTATCACGCGCAACTTTGCATAATGTTCAAGAATTGCAGCGTAAAGATGTCCGTGAAGGTGATTCAGTATGGATTCGCCGAGCAGGAGACGTGATTCCTGAAATTGTATG
The DNA here is from genome assembly GCA_030950985.1 of Mariprofundaceae bacterium. Classification (GTDB taxonomy): domain Bacteria; phylum Pseudomonadota; class Zetaproteobacteria; order Mariprofundales; family Mariprofundaceae. The sequence continues at coordinate 36,018 of JAUZQM010000029.1, forward strand.
TATTGTAGATGATGAAGCGCATCCGACACGGTTACCCGTCGCTATTCCTGATGTTTGCCCTGAATGTTCGACACCCGTTGTGCAAGAAGAGGGTGAAGCGGCGATTCGTTGCAGCGGTGGTCTTGCCTGCCCTGCGCAACTTAAAGAACGCTTGAATCATTTTGTATCTCGACAAGGTATGGATATCGATGGTTTAGGTGAAAAACTGATTGAACGCATGGTAGATGAAGGTTTGATTCATGATGTTGCCAGTTTATACGCTTTGGATTTCTCTATGTTGGCAACATGGACAGGCATGGGACAAAAAAAAATAAATAATCTCCAACAAGCGATTGCTGCCAGTCAAAGCCCTGATTTAGCACATTTTTTATATGCTGTAGGGATTCGTCATGTTGGGCAAGCAACCGCGCGCAGCTTGGCTGAATGTTTAGGCTCTTGGGAACATGTGCGAGATGCCAACGAAGAAGTATTGCTGAATATCGATGATATTGGTATCGAAGTTGCCACAAGTATTCAAAGTTTCTTTAAAGAACAACACACTATCGACGTATTACAACGCTTGTATGAATTAGATGTACATCCTCAAGCCTGTGAGATAAAACAAAAATCACAAGACCATCCCTTGGTCGGTAAACGTGTGGTGTTGACAGGTAGTTTTGAGCATATCAAGCGTAGCGATGCGCAACAACAATTGCGTGATTTGGGGGCAAAACCCAGTGGTTCGGTGTCTAAAAACACGGATATTGTGATTGCGGGTGAAAAAGCAGGCTCAAAACGTGATAAAGCGGAAGCTTTGGGTGTGACTATTGTGGGTGAAGCAGCCTTGCTGGCTTGGTTGTCATTCCATGATTGAGCTGGCTGTGATTGATTTGGATAATACTTTATATGCCGCTGATAACGGCGTGTTTGCACGCATGGATGTTCGTATGACTGACTTTATCATGCGAGCCTTGAACATTTCCAAGCCTGAAGCGAATGCCTTGCGGGTGAACTATTGGCGGCAATATGGCAGTACATTGCGAGGCTTGATGTTACATCATGGCATTGAACCTGAATCATTTTTGCATGATGTGCATGACATTCAAGCCCATGAATTATTACAAAAAAATGAACCATTGAATGCTGTTTTATCAAGCTTAAAGATGCGTAAAGTGATTCATACCAATGGTATCAAAGAACATGCCAAAGCTGTTTTAGATGCTTTGGGTATTCGCCATCATTTTGCTGTGATTTATGATATTCGCTTTCATGATTATTTACCCAAACCTTGTGCGGAAACATTGCAAATGTTGTTGACTCAAGAAGGTGTCAAACCTGAACAAGCTTGTGTGGTGGATGATATGGAAGATAATTTAAAGGTCGCTCAACAGCTTGGGGCGAAAACATGTTGGGTTTCAAGTGCTGCAAAAAGCCAACGTTGGGATTATCATATTGAACATATTGAGGCATGTGTATGCTTGAACTGATGGATTGGAATATAAGCTTGTTTCACCTGATTAACGGCGCAAATACAGTGTTTTTGGATGCCATCATGGGTGTTGTATCGGGCTTGGGTGATGGGCTGATTATTGCTTTGTGTTGCGCCATCTTATGTATGTATCGTTTACGTTTGGGCGTAGCCGCTACCCTCGCTTTTATTGTTTCAGGTGTATTGGCGCAACTCATCAAACGCACATGGGATATGCCTCGTCCACCTGCACTTTTGGAGCATGTACACGTCCTAGGTTCTGCACTGCAATCGCATTCGTTTCCTTCAGGTCATGCGACTTCAGATGGCGTGATGGTGTTATTGGCTTTTTTAGTTTGGCGATGTTCGGATTGGCGCGCTTATGCCGTAGCTTCGTTGTTTTTATTGGCGGCGATTGGGCGTATTTATGGTGGTGTCCATTTTCCTTTGGATGTTGTTGTCGGTTTGATGATTGGCATGTTGACCATGTATGCCTGTGAACGTTGGTCAACATCGTGGCATGTATCTCATTGGCAAAAATCAGCATGGTGGTGGCGCATTGTCGGTATGATTGTGGTGATTGAAGCTGCTGTTTTAGGTTTAGCTTATCCTATGCAACCGGCTACAGCTCAAAGCTTAAGCTTTGTTTTTTCTATCTTGGGATTGGTTTTAGTGGCGAATTTTTGGAAAAAAGTCGTGCATGATGGCAGCTGATATGCACGTTCATTTTGAACGCTTAAATCAAGCTAATCGAGTGGAAGGCATTGCTCGTTTATTGTTACGACGCAACCGTTTAAGCCCTACGGTATTGATTTTATGCCCCGATGATGGATTTGTTGCTCAATTGAATGATCGGCTTTGGACAATTCACCCAACATCTTTTTTAGCCCATGGCATTGCAGGTGATTCGGTTGAGGATAATGCCAAACAACCCATCCTTTTATCCACGCATATTTGCCAAGATAATGGTGCAAAAGTCTTGATGAATGGCACCTTAGAAATTCCCCCTGAACTTTCAAAATTTTCGCATATTGTTGATTTTGTTGACGCATGGGATGAGGGCTTAATGCAAGCTGCCCGCGAGCGTTTTAAGACGTACCGCCAATTATCCTTAGAACCAACGTATTTGGCTGAGCCATCATAGAATTTTTTTGCCCTTTGAGTGTGCATACTTATGATGTGCGCTTATGAGTCAGGAATGGGATATCGATGAGATACTTGCCAGTTTGGATGAACTGTTGGAAGAAGGTAAAGATGATGAAATAAAAGAGAAAGCAACTATTTCTCCGTTTCGGGCTATTGATAAACCTGAAGTACAGCATCTTCAAAAAATCACAAAAACTAAAAATGAAGCCGCTAAGTTTAATAAGGCGGAAACCACTGTTGCTCCAAAAGCAGTGAAACCAATATCAAATACAATAAAGCATACAACACTTAAGCCGCCTAAGCGTTTAGATATTGATGTTCCCGATGCCAACTTTCGCCATGAACCCAGCGTTGATGTCCCTATTTTACCACGAGTGATGTTGACTGAAGATATGATGGTGAAACCTACTGCAAAAAAAGCCTCGGCTTTTTCACCATTATTGGATGCGATGGATGAAGAAGACCTGTGTGAAAAATCAGAGGAAGATTCACTACCTCAAAAAAAAGTAAAACCAAATCAAGGTATTGACTTGAATGACAAAGAACTTGAAGAAGTGTTGGAGTTGGTCTCTATTGATGTGTCCTATCAGTTTAATCAATTATTGCCGAATATCATTCGCGAGTCATTGGATAAGCACCTCACTATGAGGCAAGCTGAAAATTTAGAGCAAGAAAAAAATACACAACAGAATGAGAAACCATGAGCATATTGGAAAAGACATATAACCCACAAGAAATGGAACCAGCCGTTACCCAACAATGGTTGGATTCTGATGCTTTCAAACCCCGCAAAGGTGCGAAAGAACACTATAGTATTACTTTACCACCGCCTAATGTGACAGGTAGTTTGCATATGGGACATGCTTTTTCAGGTACCATTCAAGATATGTTGGTGCGTTGGCAGCGTATGCAAGGTAAAGAAGTGCTTTGGCAATTGGGATTGGATCATGCAGGTATTGCCACGCAAATGGTGGTCGAACGTCAACTCGATGCCCAAGGCATTCATCGTCGTGATTTAGGGCGTGATGCGTTTATTGAGAAAGTTTGGCAGTGGAAAGCTGAATCAGGTGGAATCATTCTGGATCAAATGAAACACTTGGGTTTTTCCATTGATTGGTCGCGTGAACGTTTTACGATGGATGAAGGTGCTTCGGCGGCAGTACAAGATGTGTTTGTACGTTTGTTTGAAGAAGGCTTGATTTACCGTGGCAAACGCTTGGTGAACTGGGATCCTATCTTGGAAACGGCCGTCTCTGATTTGGAAGTCGTGCATGAAGAGGAAGAAGGACATTTTTGGCATATTTAATATCCTTATGCAGATGATTCTAGCAAATATGTGGTCATCGCCACCACACGCCCTGAAACATTATTGGGTGATGGTGCAGTGGCTGTTCATCCCGATGATGAACGTTTTAAAGATTTAATTGGTAAAGAATTGGTATTACCACTTTGTGGTCGCACGATTCCAGTGATTGCGGATGCTTATGTTGACCCTGAATTTGGTACAGGTTGTGTGAAAATTACACCTGCTCATGATTTCAACGATTATGAAGTCGGCAAACGTCATGATTTACCGATGCTTAATATTTTCACCCATACCGCCCACATCAACGATGAAGATTTTATTCCTAAACAATATGTGGGTTTGGATCGTTATGAAGCGCGTGAACGTATTGTTGCGGATTTAGATGCCGAAGGTTTACTTTATAAAGTTGAACCACACACCCATCAAATTGGACGGGGTGACCGTTCGCATGCAGCTATTGAGCCTTATTTAACCGATCAATGGTATGTGGCGATTCAAGATTTGGCAGATCCTGCCATCCAAGCGGTGGAAGATGGTGAGACATGTTTTGTACCGAAACATTGGGAAAAAACATATTTCGAATGGATGCGTAATATTCAAGATTGGTGTATTTCGCGTCAATTATGGTGGGGACATCGAATCCCTGCTTGGTATTGCGATGATTGTGATCATATTACTGTGGATAAAAATACTCCCTCTTGCTGTGGTGGTTGCGGGTCAAGCCATATCAAACAAGATGAGGATGTCTTAGATACTTGGTTTTCTTCGGGATTATGGCCGTTTACAACCTTGGGCTGGCCTGAAAAAACGGAAGATATGGATAAGTTCTATTCGACCAATGTGTTGGTCACAGGCTTTGATATTATCTTTTTCTGGGTTGCTCGCATGATCATGATGGGCAAAAAATTTACAGGTAAAGTGCCGTTTAAAGATGTCTATATTCATGCCTTGATTCGTGATAAAGATGGACAAAAAATGTCCAAATCGAAGGGGAATGTGGTTGATCCTTTGGAAATGATTGAAGCGTATGGAGCCGACGCTTTGCGTTTTACCTTGGCACATATGGCAACCCCCGGTCGTGATGTGAAACTGGATATCACACGCATTGAATCCAATCGTAATTTCATGAATAAAATTTGGAATGCTGCGCGTTTTGTATTTATGAACCGTGGTGATGCCAAACCTGATGCATTGGTTCAGCCAAAGAACGATGTGAACCGTTGGATTCTTTCTGAATTCAATCAAACCGCAAACATTGTGGAAAAAGCTTTGAAAGATTACCGCTTTAATGAAGCAGCCACGGCATTATATGCATTTATTTGGGGAACATATTGCGATTGGTATGTGGAAGCAGCCAAAATTTCTTTATATAAGGATGAAGGTGAGGCGAAAGAAGAAACGCAAGTTGTCATGTTGACGGTATTGGATGGTTGGTTGCGTTTATTGCATCCTATTTGTCCTTTTATTACGGAAACTTTATTTCAAGAACTCCATAGCAAAGATGATCTTTTGGTCAGTGATCATTGGGTGGTATCGTATGTTGACGATGCAGCAGCGACAGCACGCATGCAACGAGTCATGGATATGGTGAGTGCAATTCGTTCTATTCGTGGTGAAATGAATGTTGCACCAAGTAAGAAAATTGATGCAGTGATTGCAGTGAGTGATGATATTCGTGTTGAATTAGAGCCACAACAACGTATTTTGATGAGTTTAGCTAAATTGGAAACATTGCAATGGGCTAATGCTGATATGGAAGTGGAAAATGCCGCTGTAGCACCGCTTGAAGCAGTGAAAATTTTCTTACCTTTGGCTGGTTTGGTGAATGTGGAAGAAGAACTGAGCCGCGTGGAAAAAAATATAAGCAAGTTACAAGCGGATGTTGAGACCTTGAAAAAACGCTTGTCTAATGAGAAATTTGTTCATAGCGCACCTGAACAAGTGGTGAATAAAGTGCGTGCTGATTTACTAGGCAATGAGTCTAAATTGGCAGAGCTGTTGCTTTCACAAGATAAACTTAAAGGGTTGATATAATTTTTTTTGTAAAGGGAGACATGAAATCATGATGAACCATACTGTTTATGCACGGGTTAAACCTACTATTTTTCTAGCTAGTGTGGCATGCATGATCCCTTATACTGTTCAAGCGTTTAGTTTTGGTGCGCCTGTCATTCAAAGTCATTTAAATGAGCCTTTAAAGATTCATTTACCGATTACTTTGGATGAAGGGGAAGTGTTGAACCATATTTTTATTGATTTGGCGAAACCTGATGTTTATCAGCAATGGGGCTTGCAAGTTGATATGAAGCTATCTCAATTGCATTTAGTGATTCATCAAGAAAAGAAAGCGTATCCTTATGTAGAAATTTTTTCATATGAGCCAATGAATAGGGCTTTGATTTCGTTTATATTGCTTGCAAAAAAGAATCAACATCACTTTTATAAACAAGTGAAAGTGATGCTAGATCCAATTTCTTTATCGTCAAATCGGTATACTCAGCATGAAGATGTCATTCGTTTACAAGCTAAGAAACAGGTGAAAATTAGACAAGCATCGGTGAAGAAAAAAGAAAAAGGTTGGGCTAGAATATGGAATTATGGGCCAGTGCGTTTTGGTGATAATTTAAGCACCATTGCTTATCGTTTACGGAAAGATAGACGTTATTCGAATCATGCTGTGATGTTGGCTTTATATCGCCTGAATCCTGAAGCTTTTGAACAGGGAAATATTAATCATTTGAAAGCGGGGGTCTTTTTAAAAGTACCTCATGCCAAAGAATTACATGTACTTTTATCTCAATCAGATCATTCGGATAAGCCAACACTGACAGCTACAGTTATTTCAAAAAATAAAAATAAGCAACCAGTATCGAGATTTGTTGGTCATATTTCAGCGAAAATTGATGCTAATCCAGTCGCTACTGTAAAGAATCTTAACTTAAAAAAAGATGTTAGCACTGTTCAGAATCGTTTGAATACCATGCATAAAAAAAATATGGCTTCAGATATTCGTATGGATGGCATGGATGTGATGTTGAGCAAGGCTTATCAAAAAATAGATAGTCTGAAGAAGAAGTTAAAGCAAGTTGATCAAGATCAAATGGTCATAGAAATTCAAGTGGCCAAACTTTCTGAACAATATGATAATCCTTGGATGTGGCGTTGGGGATTATTGCTATTACTTTTTTTGAATGCTTTGGGGTTAGGTTTTTTATATCTTCATTTTAGAAAAAAAAATATGCCTTCCTCTGATAGTTCTGAAATTTTAAATAGATCAAAGACAATGGATCCAATAGCAGATCCTTTGGTGATGGTGAGTCATCATAGTATCGATAATCATATTTATGATCTTGAACGTGCTATGGATCATCAAGATTATTCTTTGGCAGAAACAATCTTAAATAAGGTGAGTGACGAAGAAGCAAATAATATACGTCTATTAGTATTAAAGGTTCGATTATATCATGAGACAGGGCGAATAGAGGAACGTGATGCCTCTGTTCATCAGAGTCATACGGATTTAAATGAATCTAAATGGCGTATTTTTTGTGATTATCTACCCTCAAAGTTATGGCATATCTTGGTTGTCGCGAATGTGATAGAAGATTTAAATTCTGAAGATGATATAAAAGAACGGGTGCGAGATATAAATAATAGAGTGATTCATCCTATGGTCGAAAAAGAGGAATCAACTGGTCAACTTAAACATATAGAG
>JAUZQM010000003.1 GCA_030950985.1 Mariprofundaceae bacterium
ATTCTAGAATATTGTGGTATATTAAAAATAACATCCCCCAAACCCCGATGTTATTTTTAATATACGCTTTATAAATCAATGTGTTACAAACACTAGGTTTTTTTACCAATATGTTCTCTAAAACTGGCGAAGGTATTGATCGGTGAAATCAAGTCTAAAATTTCTTCGCCATACACCTTGGGCACGAAAGAAAGTTGAAGATCTGTTTTTGACCATGCAAGGAAGTGTTTGGAGCAAATAAGCACTGCATTAAAGTCTATTAACTTATAAGCGATGGTATGTGTGTCATGTTCCATAAATTTTTATGCGCGGAGAATATCATGCAAATCAATCCAACAGGGCAAATCACTGCCGAATCTCAAGTTCAAGCGATTGTTTCAGGTGCACAAACACCCGTACAGACCACCGCTGATACACAGGTGGCTGCGAGTGCAAAAGATGCCACGCAGCTTGCAGTGAGTGACCCAGTAACCATTTCACCTCAAGCCCAAACTTTAGCAAAAAGTGACATCAATGAAAGTTCATCTTCAGAAAGTATTGAACCTATGGTGACCCAAGCTTCTGAGGGTGAAAGTAGTCGTTCGCAAGGTGCTTGATAGCCAGAGTCAACGAGCATTGCGATGAAAAATCAGCCAGCCGCAGTGGCTTTGGGTTATGATCCTAAAGCCCCGAAAGCCCCAAAGGTGTTGGCATCGGGTCTAGGGGAAATTGCCAAGAAAATTTTAGAAATCGCCCGTGAAAATGATATTCATATTCATAAGGATGATAATTTAGCCCAACTGTTGGCGCAGGTGCCTGTGGGCTCTGAAATTCCTGAAGAAGCATACCAGCTGGTGGCAGAGCTTCTTTCCTTCTTGTATCAGACCGATCAGAAAATGGCGGAAAAAATGTCCACCAAGTAGCGGCAAAATATACCACTGCGTTTACATGCGCCACCTGTTACATAAAAAAAAATATATGATATAACAATGATTTATTGATTGAATAACCTTTGGCATCGTGCCTGCTTTAGTGATCTTAGAAGCGACATGGTTTGAAGGGAGTTTTTATGAATCGTGGTTTTTATATTTCGGGTGTTGCAGGTCAGATGACGGGTAATAAACTGGATAGTATCAGTCATAATTTAGCTAACGTGAATACGGTTGGTTTTATGCGTGATCGTTCTGCATTTTCAACCGTACTGGCCAATGTCGGTGCTGAAAGCACGGGTGTGAAATCCGCTGCTTATATGACCATGGATCATCAATTTATCAGCCCTGATAAAGGTCTTATTCGTAAAACAGATAATGACTTTGATTTTGCTTTGCGTGGCAATGGTTTTTTTAAGGTTCAAATGACGGATGCACAAGGGAAAACATCGGTGGGCTACACACGAGCAGGTAATTTTCATATGGATGCACAAGGCACATTACTCACCGAAAGTAACCTTCCCATTTTGGATAATAAGGGTAAAAAAATCACCCTTCCCCAAGGTATTTTAACAGCTACGCGTGAAGGGAAATTAAGTATCAATCAACTAGAAGTCGCACAAGTGGGCTTGTACCAAATCAAGGACATGACCCAAGTTCAGAAAGCATCTGGAACGGTATTGGAAACAGATGCAAAGAATGTAAAAGTAGCCGATAACAGTGTCTCCTTGGAGCAGGGGATGTTGGAAGGCTCCAATGTGAACTCAGTCCTCATGATGGTGGAAATGATGCAAAATTCTCGCAGCAACCAATCCATGATGAAACTTTTAGAACAATATAATCAACAAGAAGGCTTGCTCAACGATAAAGTTGGACGAGTTGGCTAACTTTCGGAGGATACTATTATGATGCGAGCTTTATGGACAGCCGCGACAGGCATGAATGCACAAACCACCAATGTGGATGTTATTTCCAATAACTTGGCCAATGTGAATACAGCAGGCTTTAAACGTGGTCGGGCAAATTTCCAAGATTTGATGTATCAACAAGTGAAAGCACCAGGTTCAGAATCCAGTGCAAGTGGTAATCAATTGCCTTCTGGTATTCAAATTGGTTTGGGGGTGGAAACCTCGAGTGTGAGTCATATTTTTTCTACAGGAAGCATGAAGCAAACAGGAAACCCGATGGATTTAGCGATTCAAGGGCGTGGTTTTTTTGAGATTTTGATGGCGAATGGTGAATTAGCATATACACGATCGGGTTCATTTGGCGTCGATGCACAAGGTCAAATGGTGACAGCCAATGGTGATGTCTTGCAACCAACGATCAACATTCCAACAGATGCGATTTCCATTGACATTGGGGCTGATGGCACTGTTTCAGCAGTTCAGCCAGGGAATGTCTCTTCTGTGATTGGACAAATTACAACCGTGGATTTTAGTAATCCTGGTGGTTTAAAGCTTTTGGGTAGTTCCATGTTTCAACCCAGTAATTCTTCGGGACAAGCCATTTCTGGAACGGCAGGAAACAATGGTTTCGGAGGCTTGAGTCAAGGAACGTTGGAAATGTCCAATGTGAATATCGTGGAAGAAATGGTGAACTTGATTGCAGCGCAACGTTCCTACGAAATGAACTCCAAAGCGATTCAAGCGGCAGATCAAATGCTACAAACTGCCAATAATGTACGCCGTTAGTTTTTGATATGAATATTTCACACACTTTTCAAAGGATACTTATCTTGAGTATTGGGTTGCTTTTGAGTGGAGCGGCGTGGGGCAGTCCGTTGAGTGAGTCATTACAGCAGTTTTTTAAGCAAGGTATTGTTTATAATGGCGCACAGGCTGAATTGATCGGGATGATACGCGAACCCAATATTCAAGGTGAAGTGCATTGGATATTACCGACATTAAGGAGCCATGCGTCACGCATATCGATGATTGCAAAACAGGGTGAAGGGCGTACGGCGCGACGTTGGTATGTATCTGTCAATGTTCATTGGTGGGCCAATGTGGTCACGGTTCGGTCTCGGGCAGACCCATCCGGAGGTCGTGGTCTTACTCACGGTTTTTTAGACATACGTAGTGGCGGCTGCTCTCTTAGCCACGCAGATCGCGCAATCAGGGTCTGGGCATTTCCATCCTGTGGTAGTTGTAGTTACTACCGGGGGAGCAGTGTAAACAGGAACCGGAACTGGCTTGGGGACTGGAGCGGCCGCAGCTCTCTTCGCAACGCAGATGGCGCAGTTGGGATCTGGGCACTACCATCCTGTTTTCACGACTGGTACTGGGGCAGGAATGGGCACTGGTACCGGTGCCGCAGCTCGCTTGGCAACGCAAACAGCACAGTTGGGGTCAGGGCAGACCCAGCCCTTGACAACTGGTGCGGTGTAGGTCACTGCTGGGTAGCACTTCGTGCAGCGTCCCATCTACTCGCACTTTTCCTGTTTGAGAGTCTCCTCGGAAGTGCTTCTCTTGTAGAGAGAGAGAACGTCGGGGCGGTTATCAGCTTCTGGGTTGAGAAGTTCAGAAATGAACTTAGCCCAGCCAGCGGAGTAGACATTGGCGGCTTCATGGAGATTCTCCTGGTTGGTGGGGTGCGGAATGCCGAGGTTTGAGGCTTCGAGCAGGACTCGGCCGAGCGCGGCAGCGTCGTGGCGGTACTGCTTCAGGGTCCAGATATCTGCGGACTTTACGTGGTGGAGGATGTTCTGGAAGGGAGAGATTTTATAGATGTCCCCGCAGATGTAGACCTTGTCGGTCTCGAGCCCGAGATGAGGGATGTGATTGGACTGCAGGAACGCCAGTGCAGCGACCAGATCGTCTGCGATGGCCCAGAGTTCGTCCTCACTGAAGCGCTCGTTTGCTTCCCCCATCATTTATATTTTAGCCTTGAGGTCCTCGTTGAATGTTTCAAAGATGAGAAGGCACTCAGTGCCAAGACTGTCCTCAACCTGGTCCATGCCGTAGGCCTGGGCCTCGGCGGGGTCGGCGAATTCCAAGAGATTGAATGAGTGGAGGAGGTTAGGGTGGTGATAATCGTAGTCGCGCTTGAGTTGGGCGATTGTTTCAGCATGTACATCAATTATGTTATCAACCTGCTGGAGATAGACGCTATGCGCTCCATCGTTCGAGACAAAGACGAACAGAATCCCGAAGATCGGGTCCTCAACGGTCCTCTTGTAGGAGTAGTTCTTGAAGAAGGTTTCCTTGTTGAATTTAGGATGCGATTGCCCCATTTGGATATTTGAATTCTTTATAATTTTACTGAAAAATTTACTTTCAAACGAGCGGTAATCGTGGTTCT
>JAUZQM010000030.1 GCA_030950985.1 Mariprofundaceae bacterium
CAAGCAAGTCCAAGAAACATTAAAATTATGTAGGGAAAATGCCGAACGTATTTTTATTCATGAACTGATTAATAAGATTTCAATGAAATTCATGGTTAATACGAGCTGAAATAGCACTATTTTGGCGAAGGTATTGATCAATACATCATCTTTCTTAATTTCAAACCGTTGAATCTCTGACTCATTAGCTGTTGCCTTCATGAAGGCTAGCGATGCTGTAATAAATTCATTCTTATAAACATCAACATAGTTACATAGTAAAACTGGAATATCATCTTCATGAGATTTCTTATCTACATTGCTATTTTGAATAGAAGCCAGCTCTTTTAGCCGATACATTCCCCCAGTGTGCAGGAGCTTCACCAATCCACTCAACACCACTATCTTTATATGCTTCATATCGCTTAAAGGTGGAATAACTCACAATATAAACTCTGCTTCCAATTCACTTAACTGTTTATCAACTGCTTCAATTTCAGCCAAAATCGTACTAACAGGTCGCAGGGTTTCAGGTTTGTAGAAAACTTTATTAAAGTTCAACTCAACGCCCACCACATTATCCAAATAGCGAAAAGGTTTGCTGATATATTTTACCATAAATGCTGCGATGGCTTGCTGGTTTGCAGTCTCATCTTTATGGAATGGGATAATCTCATAATCTTTCTGATAATCAGGTGTGAGTTCAACGGTTATTTCTATGCGTTCAGGTAATTTCTTCGTAGCTTTTTTTAGTGTTGATTTCACTACAATCTTACCGCAACCCAAATAATTGATAGTTGATAATGGAGAATGATCAATTGCTAATTGAACAAGGGTTTCTTGCTCGGCATCAAAAGAATAATGCCCTTGAGCTGTGGTTACGATCAATGGCTGCTCTTTGTAATCCAGACTGGCGATAAAGGGCTTTATATCCTGTGCAAAATAGTCGGCAAGTGACTTAAATTGTTCAGCGTCATAATCTGTGATGACAAACTCAGTGATATTTCGTTCACCGTTGCTTAGTTTGATTGGAACAAGCTTTTCGCTCTTTTTACCTTCTGCGAGTTGTGATTCAAAGCTGTTTCCCTGTTCATCAATATTGGTAAGCATGATGGCTTGTTTGTTGAAGTAGAAAAACGCTTTATCAAATACTTTGGCGTAATCATTGTCCTGATATGCAGAGAGCGCGGCGACAATATCCAAGCGGTTGGCTTTATCCACCTCTTTGCGTTTGGAGCCTTTGCTTTTTTTCAAAGGTTTGAATTTTTTACTGGCATTTATCAGCATCACTTTATTTGTATTATCTGGCTGTCTGTTTTTATTCAGCACCCACAGATAAGTATAAATGCCCGTATTGTAAAACTCGTCGGTAGGGAGCTGGATCACTGCCTCTACAATATCAATATCCAGCATCCATTTGCGAATATTACTTTCTGCCGAACCTGCATCGCCACTAAACAGCGTTGAACCATTGTGAACGACAACGCCCATGCCCACGCTATCCAGTTTAGAGATGAGGTGCTGCATAAATAACAGTTGCCCATCTGAAATGGATGGGATGAATTTAAAACGCCCCGTTTTGTCGTTTCTAATATCTTTGGCATAACCACTCCAGCTTACGCCATAAGGAGGGTTGGCAATAACCACATCGAATTCATCGTTATCAAATTTATCCGCAACCAAGGTGTTGCCATACTCTATTTTGGAATCGGGCCGAAAACGACTTTCAATCTTTGCCAGAGCGTAGAGCGCATCATTCCAGTCTTGTCCGAAGGTTTGAGTTAAACGTTTAAACTTCTGATTGATACGATCTTCCACCCCAAATAACATATTACCACCGCCACAAGTACAGTCGTAAATTTTCAACAGAGTATCGGACTCTTCAATTTTGGAGGCAATAATTTCTGAAATCAGGGCGATGACATCATCAGGAGTATATTGCTCACCAGCCGTCTCGGCAGAAATATCCGCCCATTTACGTTTGATATGTTCTTCAAGCGTGGTGATTTCAGAGTTGTTAAAAGGCTTTAAATCAATCTCTGCCCAAAGCTTGGTATAGCCCAATAAAATATCCTTGGCCTTGAGCTTGGCAATCACACCTGTGATATCGAGAAACTCTTCTCCCTTCCTGGCATCCACACCCAGCAAGTCTTTGGTCTCACCATCAAAACCATTCAGATAAGCTTCAAAATCAATATCAAATGATTTGTCATTCTTACAAATATCAGAAAGTGACTGAGACTTTTCAAAAATAAATATGTTATAACCCTGACCTTCATCACGAATCATGTCGTAAAGGTCATCTTTATCAATTTGCTCAAAGGATTTTTTGCCAATGTCCGCTTTGAGTTGATCGAACATGCGCACCAACCGACTTTCAACCATCGCCAAGGCAAAAAATGGCATCATAAACGATGGTCATTCAGACTCTTTGATACCGCACCCACGCAGTAAATTAGCAGTCGCCCAAATTTTTGATTCGTATTGAAGAATGTCCATATTCTCTCCTGTCACTATATCCGCCATTATATCCGCCATTCGCGTCGTTGATTTACGACATCACCAATCACCACAATAGCAGGTGAAGCCCCGACCAAACGACCCTCAACCACATCGGATAAAGTACCATAATCATGTTGTTCATGCGGCAGGCTGACTGCATGCAAGATGGCAACAGCGGTATCTTTTTTCATACCCGCATCCAACAAGTTTTTAGCGATTTTAGGTAGATTTCTTGTACCCATATAAATCACCAACACAGGAAAAGCCGCTACCAACGCTTGCCAATCCAGTCTTGATTTATCTTCCGCTTCATGACCTGTTAAAAATGCCAACGACGCATTCACGGTGCGATCTGTAACGGGAATACCTGCCATAGCAGGGCCTGCAATACCCGAGGTAATCCCTGGAATCACACGGAATTTGATGTTTTCAGCACTTAATGCACGAATTTCTTCGCCACCACGTCCAAACACAAAAGGATCACCGCCTTTTAGACGCACCACACGTTTTTTCTCTTTACCCAAGCGCACCAAAGTATCACAAATATCCTGCTGATTTGCCGAAGCTTTGCCACCACGTTTACCTGCAAAAATAAGCTCTGCCGTTGGGCAAGCCATCGCCATAATCGCATCGGATACCAAAGCATCGTGAACAATCACATCGCAATCAGCAATCAATTGCGCGGCTGCCAAGGTCAACAAACTTGCAGCACCCGGACCGGCACCTACAAGTGCTACTTCACCCTGTTCTAAAGGGGCATTTAATTCCATTGATTGACTCCATCAATCGTTATTTTCTTTTGTATTGCCGTTATTCAATCATATCATCAAGGGAATGAGCGAAATATTCAATTTCAGGCTCATGAGCAACCAAGTCATCCAGTTGTGATTTATGGGTAAATACTTGAATTTTTTCTCGGTACAAGTTCGCCATATCCGATGACTCAATTTCTAACTGAGTGTTATTCGTTTGCTTTTATAAATAGATCTTCTAACGAAGCTGTTTCTACTGTAATAATTCTTAACTGATATTACCAAGACCGTCATTCCCGTGGTCTTTTAATCGGGAATCTAAAAATTAAAACTAATGAATGACTAATGTTATGAATTTTACCTTTTACAAGAGCCTACTAATTTATAGAGCATTCATATTATTTCAAAGATCCCCGATAAAAGATTTCGAGGATGACGCTTTTTTTTTATTAACTGATGTTACGCACCTTGGTAAAAAAGAAACGTCATTCCATGCTTTGGAAGTGGGGGGTTATCCGGGCCCAAAGAAATAAATAGGGGCGGGGGAAGGCGGCCA
>JAUZQM010000031.1 GCA_030950985.1 Mariprofundaceae bacterium
AAAATTATCCCTAATCGTTTCATTTTCTACCTCTCATTTTTAAATTCGCACGCAGCATGGCAAAATGCCCATGACGCTTCAAGTGTAAATATTTCATATTACCAACGCCATTCACGCAAAATTAAAAAGTACTCAGGCAAACTTTTCAACCATTCATGCGCGTCATCTTTTTGACTTAAGGTTGTCCAAAATTGTTGTTTTCTTTTATCATCATCAAGGCAACGAATGACTCCTAAACCATCTTCACCCAACAACCAAGCCTGCAACATCAGCCCGCGTTCGGGTGGTACATCTAATTCAATAATCCAAACATCACTATCGTTCATCGCTGACGTTCCAAGTTTACCCAAGCACGAACATTGCGTTGATGTTCTGCCAAGCTTGCAGCAAAAGCATGTCCTCCTGTGCCATTGGCAACAAAATAAAGGTAATTCACATCAGCAGGAGTTATTGCTGCACGCAAACTCGCTGCACTTGGATTACAAATAGGAGTCGGGGGTAAACCTTTCCGCGTATAAGAGTTCCACGGCGTATCGGTATGCAAATCCTTACGGTGAATGTTCCCTGAAAACACACCATCGCGTTTCCAAATACCATAAATCACCGTTGGATCCATTTGCAAAGGCATGTGTAATGCCAAACGATTGCGAATCACCGCAGCAACCCAAGGACGTTCTTTATTTAACGCCGTCTCTTTTTCAATAACTGATGCCATGATGCGTATATTTTCGAGCTCTTTTTTAGGCACATCTTTTAGCACTTCATCTTGCGCTTTCAACATTGATTGTAATATAATTTTAGGCTTAAGTGGCAAACGATAAGTATAGGTTTCAGGCAATAAACGACCTTCTTGTACTTCTTTGCCTAACAATCCATCCAAGCTTGCTTGCCACTGTTTCAAGGGTACTTCGGTTTGCTGAGCAAGCAATTGCAATACTGCGATTGTGCGCAAACCTTCTGGAATCGTGACGCGGTGAAAGACCACCTCACCGTTGACCAATTTAGCCAACACATCAGGTATATTGATATGACCTGAAAAATAAAACTCACCTGCCTTCACCTTCGCTGTTTGCCCTTGATACTTTGCCCACCAACGAAACAAGCGAGAGGATGCGATGATGTGTTGCTCGGCAAGCTGCACCGAAACATGATGCAAAGAAGAACCTTGAGAAACGATGATGGTTTGCCCTTGAAGCTCGTGTTTTTTTTGTACCTCTTGCCAAACCAACCATAAGGCAGGCCCTAATAATGCTGTCATAATCAACAAACCTTTTAACCACTTCACAATACAACTCCTTTTTCATGAGACAATGCTGCATAAAGTGCATCCAATGCCTGATGTGTTCCATCCAAATTTCGCCCATTGATACTCTGTACGGGCTGTAAAAATACACCACTATTACTACACGCCATTGCTTCGCAATCATTCAACCATGCCTGTGGGCAGACAATGCCCTGCACAAGCCCTTGTTCCAGCAAAAAACCTTGCACCACACCCGATAAAATACCCAAACCTTTGGCTGTCCACCATTGCCCTTGCCGATACAAAAAAACATTGGCAGTGAAGCTGTGCATGACCTCCGAGTTTTGACAAATCAGCGCTTGTTTGGGTGGTTTAAGATTTTCTTTCCATTGCTGCATCGCCCTAAGTTCAAACCCATAATCCATACTCAACTTGGCAATTTTTTCATATCTTGGAAACATCCATTCCACTGATTGAAGGTGTAAGGGCGCACGCTTCATGGCTGGCATAGTTTGTACATAAACATTTAATAAAGGCTCTTGTTTGGGCAATAATCCCCATGCCGCCTCACCTGCTGAAATACTAAGACGAATGAGTATATCCTTGCCTTGTTGCATGGCGGTTTGATGGGCATGGTCAAACCATGTTTGAATCACCGAGAGACTCACATCCCAACCCAATAAGTGCATGGCTTGCTGTAATCGTTGTTGGTGTTTCGATAATAAAAACACATCCCCATTCAGCACACGCCATGTTTCAAAACAACTTTCAGCGTATGCCAAACCTCGATCCAATGTATTCCTATCTTGTATCTGATAAAGCAGTGGCATTTTGAAATTATCCTTTAACATGGTAGAAGCTCGCATATGCCGAAGTACTACATTGAAGCCATTGAACACGCACGCGTCTATGACGTAGCGATTGAAACGCCGTTAGAATTAGCATCCAAACTTTCCGCCCGACTTCACAATGAAGTGTTACTCAAACGTGAAGATTTACAGCCTGTTTTTTCGTTTAAAATTCGTGGGGCTTACAATAAAATAGCCCATTTAACAGACGCTGAAAAACAACAGGGTGTTCTTTGTGCATCCGCAGGAAACCATGCGCAAGGGGTGGCATTATCTGCCAAACACTTGGGTTTAGAAGCCACCATTGTCATGCCGCGAACTACCCCTGAAATTAAAGTTAAAGCCGTTGAAGCCTATGGTGCAACGGTGGTTTTATCGGGTGATTCCTATTCCGATGCAAGTGCGCATGCGACTATTTTATGCAAGCAAAAGGGCATGACTTATATTCACCCTTACGATGATCCCTTGGTCATTGCAGGGCAAGGAACGATTGCCGCTGAAATGTTACATCAAACACCCAAGCAGTTGGATTTGGTGTTTGTTCCCATTGGTGGTGGTGGTTTAATTGCAGGCATTGCGACCTACCTCAAAGCCCTTAGCCCAAACACTCAAATTATTGGCGTTGAACCTGTGGATTCCGCAGCCATGCATGATTCTATTGAAGCAGGTGAACGGGTGGACTTGGCACAAGTTGGTATTTTTGCCGATGGTGTTGCTGTCAAAAAAGTAGGCACTCACACCTTTGATTTGGTGCAACGCTATGTGGATGACATTATTTTGGTGGATACCGATGAAATTTGTGCATCCATCAAAGATATTTATGATGAAAATCGTTCCATTGTTGAACCCGCAGGGGCTTTGGCTGTCGCAGGGATGAAAAAATATGTGCGCCAACATGAGATACAAAGCAAAACCATTGCTTGCATCAATAGTGGTGCGAATATGAACTTTGATCGTTTACGCCATGTCGCCGAACGTTCTGAAATGGGCGAACGCCGAGAAGCCTTATTTGCCGTGACGATTTCTGAAGAACCGGGAAGCTTTTTGCGCTTTTGCAAACTTTTGGGCGATCGTTCGATCACTGAATTTAACTATCGCTTATCAAGTCGAAGCCAAGCGCATGTTTTTGTGGGTATTGCTGTTAGTTCTGAACAAGAGCGTTTGGATATGTTACACACCTTACAACAACATCAACCCATTATTGATTTGATGGAAAATGAAGCTGCTAAGCTCCATTTAGGTCATATTGTGGGTGGAAAATCTGCCCATATTCAAAATGAAAAATTGTATCGTTTTGAATTTCCAGAACGTCCTTCTGCTTTATTGGATTTTCTCATTCATATCGCAGGACGTTGGAATATTTCATTGTTTCACTACCGTAACCATGGCGCAGCCTTTGGACGTGTCTTGGTGGGCATAGAAGTCCCCAAACATGATGAGCAAGCTTTTCAGGGGTTTATTTTAACATTAGGCTATGCTTGGGTGGATGAATCGGAAAATGAAGCGTTAAGGCTTTTCTTGTAATATAGATTACTAACCTTTTCCCCATTTTCACCCTATCATCTTCATCAATTGAGTAACTCGCTACTGGGTTCATTGAATAGGTTAGAATTATAATTTAAAGAGGAGTAAAAAATATGAAAAAAATTAGTTTATGCCTTGTTGCCATGTGTATGTCAGCAAGTATCGCTACGGCGGCAAGTATTGAAGATCGCGCAGCAACCTTGGAAACACAGTTGCAAGGTAACCACGGTTATCACGCCGAATTAGCGCGCGAATTAGCAAGCATTGCTGGCGAAGAAAGCGATCAATATGACCGCAACGTGGGACAAGCATTTATGCGTTTGGCTGAAGAACATGCACAAAAGGCAGGGGCTAAATAATGAAAAAAATCATCTTACTTGCTGCTTGCGCATCCATCACGGCCTGTTCTGCTCACCTTCCAAGCACACAAATTAGTGATTTGGATAATGTTCGGGCTGCTATTCAAGCCTCAAAAGCTGCGGATGCTGAAAAGTGTGCACCAAAATCACAAGCAAAAGCTGTAGCTGCGATGTATCAGGCGGCACATGAAATTACGGATGAAGCTGGTTACCACGCTGAAGAAGATGCAGCACTTATTGCTAGCGCGTTGAGCTATGCAAATAAAGCGCGTGATGAAGCTAAAATCAATTGTGCTAAACCGAAACCAGTTGTTGTGGTTCAACCTAAACCAGTTGTTGTGGTTCAACCTAAACCAGTCGTTATCATTCCAGCCAAACCAATTGTTGTAGAAATCATTCATTTGGAAGGTGTGTATTTCAAAAGCAACAGTGCTGATTTAACACCTGGATCTCATATAACTATGGACAAAGCTGTTGAAATTTTGAAAAAACGTTCTCATATTAAGATTCAAGTTGCCGCATACAGCGATAGTCGTGGTAAAGCTTCTTATAATCAAAAACTGTCTGATAAACGCGCAAGCAGTGTGATGAATTATCTTATAAATCATGGTATTTCTAGTGATCGCTTAACTGAGCATGGCTTTGGTGAAGCAAACCCCATTGCGGATAATAAAACACGCGAAGGTCGTGCAAAAAATCGCCGTGTTGAATTGGGTATATTGAAATAAGCAGATAAGGATTCACTGCATTTATGTTTGAAAAAAGGTCTGTGAGCAATCACAGACCTTTTTTTGTGCGACTTGGTCGATGATAGGTTAAACTTCGCCCATGCAAAAAATATTAATTCACTTCGCCGAACTTTCTTTAAAAGGTAAAAACAAACGTTTCTTTGAAAAGAAAATGGTGGATAACCTAAAAAACTTATTTAAACCTGAACGTATCATTCGCCAACATGACCGCATCATCATGGAAATGGAACATGTTGATGAAGCGATGCTAAACTATTTGTCATTTATTCCGGGTATTAGCAATTTTGCCTTGATGCATGAATCTGAATCCAACGTTGAGGCGATTCGTGATGTGGCGATGCAAGTTATTACTGAAAATCTTGATGATGTTTCAGGGAAATCTTTTTGTGTTCGCTCCCGACGTTCCGATAAACGTTTTCCTTTAACCAGCCCAGAATTAAATTATGAAGTGGGTGGTTTTCTTAAAAACCAACTCAATCTAAACGTCAATATCAAACACCCTGATTTCATGGTGCATGTTGAGGTCGGGACTGAAGGCACGTTTATTTATACCGATAAACGTCAAGGTGCAGGTGGTTTACCTGTGGGTTCTTCGGGCAAAGGTGTGGTGCTTTTTTCAGGTGGCATTGATTCACCTGTAGCCGCTTACACCATGATGAAACGAGGCATGTCCGTCACCTTGGTTCACCTGTACAACAGCACCATCAACCGTGATTTCACGAAAATTAAGAATCTAGCGAAACAATTATCCTTATATCAAGGGCGTTTACGCCTCATTATGATTGATTTGGAAGAATTTCAACGTCATGCGATTGCGATGGTTCCCGATACCTATCGTATGATTATTTATAAACGTCAAATGATTCGTACAGCAGCGATTGTTGCCGATGAAATTCAAGCGCATGCTTTGATTACAGGCGATGCTTTGGGGCAAGTTGCCAGTCAAACAGTCGAAAATATTTATGCCATTTATGATGCCAGTCCTTTGCCTTTGCTTTCACCTTTGATTGGCTTTGATAAAGAAGACATTATTCGGGTCGGGCGTAAAATTGGTACATACCCCATTTCCATTGAAGAATATTGTGATATTTGTTCTTTTTTGATTGCGAAACATCCTGAAACACGCGGTAAAAAAGATAAAGTGGCTGACATGGAACGTTTACTTCCCATTGAGGGTTTGGATTGTCCTCGCCAATCTTTGGTCTTTAAAAGGGGTGTTGAGGTCACACGAAAAGCATGAAACACGATGATATGTTTGCTGACCCACACGCTCATATCGGGGCATTTTGTTTTGACAAACAAGTCACACAAGTCTTTGCCGATATGATTCGCCGTTCCGTACCGGGGTATGGTTTAAGCTTGGAAATGTTGACGGTTATCGCTGCTGAATATGCACAAGAAGGCAGTCATATTTATGATTTGGGTTGCTCTTTGGGTGCATCAACCTTGGCTGTTCGACAGGGTATTCAAGCACCATCGTGTCATATTTTTGCCATTGATAATGCCCCTGCCATGATTGAACAATGTCAGGCTTATATGGATGGGGATACAGCACCAACACCCGTAACTTTACAATGTGCCGATATTCAAAATATCACCATTAACAATGCATCCATCGTGATTCTTAACTTCACCTTACAATTTATTCCTATCCAAGAACGTCAAGCCTTGCTGACGCATATTGCAGGCGGCTTGCGTGAAGGTGGCATTCTCGTGTTATCGGAAAAAGTTTGTTTTGATGATGCGACAGAAAATCAACGAAATATTGCTTTGCATGAAGGTTTTAAGCGTTCTCAAGGTTATTCGGACATTGAAATCAGCCAAAAACGTCAATCCTTAGAACATGTGCTTATCCCTGAAACATTAGCAACACACCACCAACGTTTAGATGATGCTGGTTTCAAGCACAGTCAAACATGGTTTCAATGTTTTAATTTCTCATCCATCTTGGCATTCAAATGAACGATTATCGCGATCAGGAACGAGCAAGGCTCAAAAACGATTTACAAGTCGTCACTGTATTGCAGCCATATCAAGATGAATTGTTACACCTTTTTGATCGAGGTTGGGGAAAAATTCAACGGCATGGCGATGTTCAACGTTGGCAAACAGGTTTTCATGCCTTGCCTCACATCACTCCATCATCGATTGATTTAAACGCTGATGTTGTGCGTATTGGTGCAGCAAGTGATACAGAACAAAGCCAAACATCGATTCGACAAGCCTTGCAAGCCATGCATCCGTGGCGCAAAGGTCCTTTTGACATCTTTGGTGTGCATATTGATACAGAATGGCATTCAGATTGGAAGTGGCAACGGGTTCAGCCTCACCTTTCCCCCTTGCAAGGACGCAATATTTTAGATGTCGGTTGTGGTTCAGGTTATCACATGTGGCGTATGCTAGGAGAAGGTGGCAATTTTGTGCTTGGTATTGATCCTACACCTCTTTTTTCCATGCATTTTGCGACATTAAAACACTATCAAACAGATGCCGCCGCTTACCTCTTGCCTGTTGGTATTGATGATATGCCTGAACGTATGCATCGCTTTGATAGTGTGTTTTCGATGGGTATTTTATACCATAGAAAATCACCCATTGAGCATTTAAATCAGCTTAAGGATTTATTGTGTTCGGGTGGGGAATTGGTGTTGGAAACATTGGTGATTGATGGCGATGCCCATACCTGTCTCACGCCGCAAGGACGTTATGCCAAAATGCGCAATGTTTGGTTTATTCCCTCGGTGAAGATGGTGGAAATTTGGTTGCAACGTTGTGGCTTCAAACATATCCGTTGTGTAGATGTGGCATGGACAAGTCTGGATGAACAACGCAGCACAGATTGGATGCAATTTGAATCCTTGCCTGATTTTTTAGACCCCAACGATACACGCAAAACCATTGAAGCTTATCCTGCTCCCAAACGAGCTGTATTGATTGCTGAAGCATAAATTGTAAAAGCATCGTTTCCTTGCATAACAGATTTTGGAGAAAGGTATGACAAAAGCAATATTTGATAATTCGGATGTAACAGCAAGCAGTAAATAGCTTGAGGTGCTGAAAAAACACTTTCCACAGTGCTTTGATAAGCATGGGGCTTTTATGCCTGGAAAGTTGCAAGATTTGGTAAGTGCCAGCGGCTCTGAACTTTCTAAGGAATCCTATGCATTGAATTGGTTAGGGAAATCATACGCTCGCCTACTTGCCAATGAAAAACCACGTACCTTGTTATCCGAAGATAAAGAACACAATGCCAAGCCTGAAAACAAAGTCAGTGAGAATCTGCTGATTAAGGGCGATAACCTTGAAGTCTTGAAACATCTTGTGAATGCCTACAGTGAACAGGTCAAAATGATTTATATCGACCCACCTTACAACACTGGTTCCGATGGTTTTGTGTATCAGGATGATAGAAAGTTTACGCCGCAACAGCTTTCACAACTTGCAGGCATTGATAGAGATGAAGCCAAGCGGATTCTTTCATTTACCCAAAGCAAAGCCAACAGTCATAGCGCATGGCTTACTTTTATGTATCCACGCCTATATATTGCAAGGGAATTGTTAAAAGATGATGGTGTGATTTTTATTTCTATTGATGATAACGAAGTGGCGCAGTTAAAGATGCTTTGTGATGAAGTTTTTGGGGAAGAAAGCTTTCTTTTCCAAGTCACTAACCTCTGTAACCCTAAAGGGCGCTCACAGGATATGTTCGTTGCAAATTGTCATGAATACCTGATAGCGTATTCAAAGAAAAGTCTTCCTAAAGGTAGCTTGAATATTTACAAAACACAGGCTGATATTATTAAAGATTATAAACTCAAGGATGAGGCTAGTTTTTATTATAGAGAGCTAGAGTTGAGAAATACTCATCGTGAGTTTGGTAAACACAACAGGAAAAATCTTTATTATCCATTTTATGTAAAAGATGATAGTTCAGTATCCTTGAGTAAGTCAGTTGATGCTGATGAAATTTACCCAATATGGGAAGATGGTTTTGAAGGTTGCTGGACATGGGGTGAGGCGAAAACCGAACAAGATAAACATTTGCTCGTTGCAAGAAAGGTAAAAGGAAGCTGGAAAATCTATCGAAAAGATTATGCGATAAATAAAAATGGAACATTAGCCTCCAAGAAAGTTAAATCCATTTGGACGGATAAATCTTTTTTTACAGAAAAGGGTCAAGCCGCGTTTAGTGAGTTATTCGACGTAAAAGGAAAAATATTTCAATCTCCTAAATCAGTAGGTCTAATTGAACAGCTTTTACTAATGGGGTCAAAGCATAACTCTATAGTTTTAGACTTTTTTGCTGGTTCAGGAACTACCGCCCATGCCGTGATGCAACTCAATGCGGAAGATAGCGGCAACCGTCACTGTATCAGTGTGCAAATTGATGAAGCCACCAATATAAAGAGTGAAGCGTATAAAGCAGGTTATACAAGCATCTTCGACATCACCAAGGCACGTCTTGAAAAGGCGGCGGTAAAAATCAAGGAAGAAAAATCTGACTATGAAGGTAATTTAGGTTTTAAGCTGTTTGAGACTAAGGCTTTACCCGAGACCTATTTAAATGATATTCCAACCTTATCTTCGGATCACCCTGTGCTTCCATTTCCATCAAATAATATTGATGATATGTTAACTACTTGGAAGGTGTATGACGGCATTGCATTGACAAAATATTTGCTTGAAGTGGACTTGGCAGACTATACAGCTTATCAATATGACAAGGTGTGTTATCTCATGCACAAGGGCTTTAGTAGCGATGCGCTGGTGGCTTTTCTGCAAAAGCTCGATGATACGGATAATCTCTTTGAGGTTGAGAAGCTTGTGGTGAATGGTGTGAACTTTGATAGTAAGTATCAGAGGGAAATAGCTGAAGCGATTAGCCAATATAAAAACAAAAAAGATAAACATATCAGTGTTGAGTTCAGGTATTAATCATGGCTGGATTTAACTTTGAACAGGACTTACCGCATCAAACGGAAGCGGTAGAATCGATTGTTAATGTATTCAAGGGTTTGAATATTCAGCAAGAAGCGAATATCGCTATGCAGAAGGTATGTAACCCAAAATTTCAACTGCAAACCTTAAAATATCCGCAAAATATAGATGCTGTGCAAAAACATCAGGGTATTTTTAAGACCGATTGCCGCATATTGGATATGAAAAGCAATGTACTAGATGTATCGATGGAAACAGGCACTGGTAAAACGTATGCCTACACCAAGGCTATGTTTGAGTTGCATCGCACGTATGGTATTTGGAAATTTATTGTGGTGGTTCCCACGCTTTCTATTAAAGCAGGCACGGTAAGCTTTTTACGTTCATCTGCGACCAAGATGCACTTTAAAGATATTTATCATAAAGCCTTAAAAGTACATGTGGTGGAAAGTCAGAAATCGAAAGGCAAGGAAAAAAAAAGTTATATGCCGCAAGCAGCAACAGCGTTTGTTGAGGCAAACCATGCTGAAACGATTCATGTGTTGGTGATCAATGCAGGTATGATTAACTCGCCCACCATGAAGACTGTGTTTGATCGACAGTTGTTTGATACTTATGACACAGCTTTTTCTGCGATTGCTTCAGTAAAGCCGTTTACCATTGTTGATGAACCGCATAAGTTTCCTACACGCAAAGTGACTTGGGACAATGTTCAGCAATTGGGTTCACAATGTATCTTACGTTTTGGGGCAACGTTTAATCATGATTATAAAAATCTTATTCATGAACTCACTGCCGTGGATGCTTTTAATCAGGATTTGGTAAAAGGCGTGGTGACATATGTAGAAGCGTTTGACGAAGGCAACAATATTTCCATCAAGCTTTTACGCCTTTATCGAGATGAAGTTAAAGATAGTGGTAGACCGAAAAAAATTTTAGAGGCGGTATTTGAGCTCAATAACAATGGCAAAACGAAACGCGTGAAGCTTATCAAGGGTGAAAGCCTTGAGAAAATTCACCCTGCCATGCAGGCATTGACGATTGAGAAACATAACCAAAAATTAGTTGTGCTTTCAAACGGTTTAGAATTAATCGTTGGTAGTGTCATCAATCCATATTCCTACGCTGAATCGTTACAAGATAAAATGATATCGAATGCTGTTCGACGACACTTTGAAATTGAAAAGGATTTGCTGACTAGAGAAGTTAAAATCAAGCCTATAACACTTTTTTTTATTGATGATATCGAAGGTTATCGCGCTGACCATCAAATTTCAGGTTCACTCAAGAAGAAGTTTGAAGCTTTAGTCGAAGCCCAAGCGAAAGCATTACTAAAGAAGGAAACAAACCCTTTTTATCAAGCCTATCTTGAAAAAACTTTGCAGGACTTATCTCTGACACATGGTGGTTATTTCTCTAAAGATAACACGGGCAGTGATGATAAAGTTGAGCAGGAGATTACAGAGATTCTGCATGATAAAGAAACACTGTTAAGCCTTGAGAACCCTCGCCGTTTTATCTTCTCCAAGTGGACGCTGCGTGAAGGATGGGATAATCCAAATGTATTTCAAATTTGGAAACTTCGCTCCAGTGGTTCGCAAACATCAAAGCTACAAGAAGTTGGACGCGGCTTAAGGCTGCCAGTCAATCAGTACATGAGCCGAGTGAAAGATGAACAATTTGAATTGCATTATTATGTAGATTTTACTGAACAAGACTTTGCCAATGCCTTGGTCAATGAAATTAACAGTAAATCGAATGTGATTGCTGCATCGCCAACATCGTTAACGCCTGAACTGATAGCGCAAATAGAGAGAGCTTATTCAGGTATTAAAGAAGACGATATTTTAGAAGCGTTGGATGAAGCTGGTGCGATTACACGAAGCAATGCTTTCAAACAAGGTGGCTTTGCTAAGCTGCAAGAACTTTATCCATTTATCAGCGTAGGGACAGGGCTTAAGGCTAATAAAGTTCGTAGCGGTGATGTTAAAAAACAAAAGGCAACATTGAGGGTCGCAAAATACAATGAGTTAAAAGCCTTATGGGAGGCAATCAATCAACGGGTTGTTTTGGAATACAAAATTGACTCTGAGAATGATTTTAAGTCCATTCTTTTATCCTACTTTAAAACGTGTAAAAATGATTTTAAAGCACAAGGAAGTGTGACTCGTCATGCTAAGATTGAGTTCACAAAAGAAGCTGCTTTTGCCGTAGAAGAAGATTCATTGGATCATGATATTTTACCGCTTGTCACGATGAGTTATAAGGATTTTCTTATTGCGCTTGGTCGTGATCTTCATGTGAATATAAACACCTTACATCAAGTGTTTTTAGATATTCAAAAGGATTTGGATATCAATGCATACTTAAGCTATCCGACCATTCGCACTATCAAAGGTGGCTTTAAAAAACACTTGCTTGAGCATGCTTTTGGTAAATATCAAATTGCTTACAATAAAGTTAGTAATTGCATACATCCCACGGTATTTACAAATGCTAAAGGAGTACCACATCAAGCGGTTTCAGCAGCCAATTTAGGCACGCAACAAGATGTGTTGAAAAAGACAGCGAAGCAATATCTTTTTGAAGAGGTGTTTTATGACTCTTCGCTAGAAAGAGAGAATATGATTACTTCCATTAAAGAGGTTATCGTCTTTACAAAAATACCTAAGAACTCCATTCGTATTCCTGTTGCTGGTGGTGGAACTTACTCGCCTGATTTTGCCTATGTCGTAGAGTATGAGGATGGTCAAAAAACATTGAATTTGATTGTTGAAAGCAAAGATACAGATAAAGCAAGCTTACGAAATGAGGAAAAACAAAAAATAAAACATGCAGAGGCTTTGTTTAATAGTTTTGAACATGGATTCAAAGTATCTTTTGAGGCACAATTTAAGTCACAGAAAATTAAAGAAGTGATTCAAGAAACCTTAAAAATAGATTCGCCGAAATAATACATCATCACAACCCTTGCCTGTTACCATCTAAGATGACAGGCAATTCACCATAGCAGCGGTAAGTTGATTCACATCTTGCTCGTTCATGACAAACGGTGGCATGGTGTACATCAACTTACCAAATGGACGAAGCCAAACTCCTTGATTCATCAATTTTTTCTGAATAGCTGCTACATCGATTGCGTCGTTCATTTCAATCACGCCCATGGCTCCCAACACACGAACATCTGCCACATCAGGATGCTCCCTACATGGCAACAACGCGTCTTGAAGTTGGTGTTCAATGCGTTGAATACGATTTTTCCACGGTGAATCAAGCAATAGACGTAACGATGCCAATGCCACAGCACATGCCAGTGGATTCGCCATAAATGTTGGTCCATGCATCAAAACACCTGAACCATCGGCATGAATGCCTTCGCAAACCTTGCGCGTACATAAAGTCGCCGCCAAAGTCATGTAGCCACCCGTCAACGCTTTGCCGACACACATGATGTCGGGCTGAATATGGGCATGTTCGCAGGCAAAGAGTGTTCCAGTACGACCAAAACCCGTGGCAATTTCATCGACAATCAGTAAAACATCATAGCGATGACATAATTCACGCATCTGTTGAAGCAAGTCGGCTGAATAAAAACGCATACCACCTGCGCCTTGCACGATAGGTTCAATGATGAGTGCCGCCAATTCATGATGGTGGGCTTTCATTTGGGTTTCTAAGGCTTCGATGTTGACCTCGGAAAAATAATGTTGGGGTAACACATCGGCAAAAATATGGTGCATGCCCAAAACAGGGTCGCAAACCGACATCGCACCCAAAGTATCACCATGATAGGCATGATTGAGGGCTAAAAATTTATGTTTATGGGTGTCACCTTGCGCTTGCCAGTATTGACACGCCATTTTCAAGGCAACTTCCACCGACACAGAACCTGAATCTGAAAAAAAGATGTGTTGAAGTTGATTGGGAACAATAGAAAGTAATAATTGAGCCAAATCAATAGCAGGTTGATGGGTTAAACCACCAAACATGACATGCGACATTTTGGATAATTGCGTGGTCGCTGCCGCATTCAGTTCAGGCACATTATAACCATGAATCGCGCACCACCATGATGCCATGCCATCAATCACTTCTCGCCCATCTTCCAAGCGTAAACGCACACCCGATGCCGATTCTACAGGATAAACAGGTGCAGGATGTTGCATGGACGCATAAGGATGCCAAATATGTTGACGTTCAAAATCCATATCGCATTTAACCATGATGCGACATCCTTAACATGGTGAATACCAAGCGTTCCAATACAATTTTTTTATCTTCCATTGATGCACCTTTCAATAATATTTCAGCATGTTGCAAGGCTTCTATGACATCCATCAATGCTTGAGATTGCCATTGTTCCGATTCTTGCGGTACAAGTCGCACAGCCGAGCCAAACACTTTAGCCGCTTGCAAGGCGCGTGGATGTCGTTTGCTCTGATGCCAACGATACATCAATAACTGTTGAAAACGGATGCTTAACCATGCATGCATATGTACTTCACTGACCTGTTGGTCATACAGCAAACGATGGGTGAGACGTAAACTAGAAGCGTTTCGCATCGCCACTTGATGCACCCAATCATCCAAATTATCGGGTACATGTTCACCCAATAATGCTGTCATCACGGATAAGGATATGGGCAGGTGTTCGTCACCTTTATAGAGTAATAAGCGAGCAATCCATTGCCTTGCTGCCAAACGCATGCCACAAAGATTTTCCGCGACCATGCTTAAGCCATCGTCATCCACATGCAATCCAACTTTTTTCACTTCATCCTTTAACCAAGCATGAAAAAAGTGTAACGAAGGCATTGAAAATTCTTGTTGTTCGATTGTTTTGAGCGCACGCATTTTTTTGTGCATGGCTTTTTTCCAAGCGATGTCTGGCGCACAAAGAATGAGTCGATGGGGAGATGTGGTCTGTTGAGCAAGACGAAGTAAATATTCACCCTGTTTGGGGCTGGCAGAGTCAACATTGCGTACAAGCGCATAACAAGCTTGCACACCAAAGAGACTGGCATTGCGTTGTTCTTCTTCAATGCGTGATAATTCAGTGACATCCAAACGGAGGCGAAGCGCATGAGAATCGCCTGTTTGTTGTAGCGCATCGGCATGTTCAAAGAGTGCATCACGATCATCACCAAAGAAATAAAAGCTATGGCACGAAGAAGATAGAGAATTAGGCATGATGGGTGAAACGTACGACTTACAATGATACATGCCAATTTTTGTCGCGACGTTATGCTGCGCAACATGCAAAATAATGATGATTCGAAAACAAAATATACCCATATTCCCGTGTTGGCCGCACCCTTTATTGATGGTTGGTTGACCGATCCTGATGGCTGTTATGTGGATGCCACATTTGGACGAGGTGGGCATAGCCGCATGTTATTAAGTAAGTTATCCGAAAAAGGACGACTTTTAGGTTTAGATCGCGATTACCAAGCGGTCAAAGAAGGGCAACGATTAGAAAAAGAAGATGCTCGTTTTACCATGTGCCACACTGATTTTGCTGGCATGGAGCATGTACTCGCCGATATAGGATGGTCCAAAGTGCAGGGTATTGGGTTTGATTTGGGTGTTTCATCGCCACAAATTGACCAAGCCGAACGTGGTTTTTCTTTTCAAAAAGAAGGTCCACTGGATATGCGCATGAACCCTGATGAAGGGCAAACGGTATCGGAACGATTAAAATCAGTCTCGGAACGCGATTTGGTAAAAATCTTACGCGATTTTGGCGATGAACGTTTTGCAGGACGCATCGCGCGCGGCATTTTAAAAGCGGTGCATGCAGGTGACATGGAAACCACCAAGCAATTGGAAAATATATGTTTTCATGCCACACCACCCAAAGCAAGACATGGCTCAACCCATCCTGCGACACGAACCTTTCAAGCATTACGTATTTGGGTGAATGATGAATATGGGCAAATTGAAACGGCTGTGAGGTGTGCTATGAAGCATTTAGAAGTCGATGGACATCTATCCGTCATTTCCTTTCATTCAGGCGAAGATCGACGTATTCGTGATTTCATCGAAGCAGAAGTCCATCCTTGTAAGTGTCCGCGTGAATTTCCCATCTGTGTGTGTCATAAAACACCAACGATGGCATGGGTGCAAAAAAAACCTATTCGTGCCACTGAAGATGAATTGGATGGTAATGCTCGCAGTCGTTCCGCTATGTTGCGTATTGCAAAGCGTGTGGCATAGATCATTGAACGAATGAAACGGGTATTCATGTTGATGTTCTGCTTGCTTGTATTTGGGCTTGGATTGGCTCAAATATGGTTGGCGCATTTGCGCGTGGAAATCGCACGTCAACGCCATGAAATTCAAGTCACGATTCAGCAGGAAGAAACAAAAAAGGACAAACTTTCATTGGAATATGCGAATTTAATTCGACCCGAACGGTTAAGGAAATTAGCTCATGAACAATTGGGTATGCATGCGCCTAAACCTGAGCAGTTGATTCAACGATGAGTGAAAAAAAAGTGCCACAAAGTATGTCGCCGCAAATACGCTTGATTCCTATCGCCGCGTTATTGCTGTTGGGCATGATCATGTTGACGATGCGTGCGGTTGATTTACATGTGTTGCAAGCAGATCGTATGAAACAACACGCATACCATCAGCATTTCCATCAATATTCCGTGTTTGCACCCCGTGGTAGCATTTATGATCGACAACAACGAATTCTTTCCAAAAGTATTGAGGTGGCATCCTTTGGTGTGATTGCTAAAGATGTTCCCAAGCAAGATATTCCAGATTTAGCGCATGCTTTGTCATTGCCTGTCTCAAAATTACGCAAGCGCTTGGCACGCCGTCAAGGTTTTACATGGTTGGCACGCCAAGTCTCTCCTAGCATTGCTAAACGAGTGGAAGCCTTGCATATAAAGGGTGTTCGACGTGAACGTGAATGGCAACGCTATTACCCACAAGGTCCTGATATGGGTCATCTATTGGGTTTTGTCGGGATTGATGGTCGCGGTTTAGAGGGTCTCGAATATAGTTTTAATGAGCAACTTCACGGCGAGGATGGCGTTCGTCTGATTCAACGCGATGCCAAAGGCACAACCTTACCCGGTGGTGGATGGGTAACGCCACCAAAGACTGGCAAATCACTGGTATTAACCTTGGATAGTAATATTCAAAGCATTGCTTATGCAGCCTTGGTGGAAGGGATTCAGAAACAACGGGCAACAAGTGGTTCAGTCGTTGTGGTGGATCCCAATAATGGGGATATTTTAGCCATGACAAGCTGGCCAAGTTTTAACCCCAATAATTTTTCTCATTATCGCCCTCAACAGTGGCGCAACCGTTCTATCACCGATGTTTTTGAACCTGGTTCAACCATGAAACCTTTTACGATGGCAACTGCTTTGGATTCTGGAAAATGGAACGTGCAAAGCCGTGTATTTTGTGAACACGGTAATTTTCGAGTCGCCAACTATACCATTCATGATGATCATTCAGAGGGATGGTTGGATATGACAGGTGTGATTCAACATTCCAGCAATATTGGCACAGCTAAAATTGCCTTAGATATAGGTGCGCCAGCATTGGCACAGAGTTTAATGGATTTAGGTTTTGGTCAACACCCACACATCGGTTTGGCAGGTTCATCCGCAGGTTTACTTGCCGATGTCAGTAAGTGGGGAGAGGTTGAAACAGCCAATATTGCCTTTGGGCAAGGTATTGCAGTCACAACATTGCAATTAGCCAGTGCTTTTTCAACCTTAGCTCATGATGGGCAACGTGTCTTTCCGCGTTTATTATTAACCGACCCTGTTCATTTGGGAAAACAAGTGTTTTCAATCCAAAATACGCAGGCAGTGAACCGCATGTTGGTGGCAGCGACAAGTCGACAAGGCACAGGCTTTCGCGCTGTTCCTAAAGGTTATGAGGTCGCAGGGAAAACAGGGACAGCACAGCAAGCCGATGGTCGAGGGCGTTATGATAAAGAGAAATATACCGCCGTATTTGCAGGTTTTGTACCCGCATCTGCACCTGCTTTGGTGATTGTGGTGGAAATCAACGAGCCAAAGAAATCTATTTATGGCGGTGTTGTCGCTGCTCCCATTTTTCGTGCCATTGCTTCGGCAAGTTTGCCTTATTTAAGTGTGATACCAAGCATCAGGCAGCAAGCTCATGAAGTCATGACCCAACATAAAAAGAAAACTGTTTCACAGCCTAAAAAACCTGCTAGCAATCTCGACAAAGATGCTTCGGTCAGTTTTTTAGGTTTGTCGTTGCGAGAGTCTTACAAATTGGCACATCAACACGGTTGGACTTTACACACACATGGTTCGGGATGGGTGGTCAAACAAAAGCCTTCGCCGCATGAATATAGCAATGCCAAGGGAAAAGTTGAGGTATGGTTGCATGAATAAATCCCATCAAATAGTACACAATCATGTTTATATCAAAGCATGGTATGGCGAAGAATTGGGCTTTCAGGGAACCAATAAGACGGATGTCTTGGGGCGTTTATGTGATGATTCACGCTTGATTCAACATGGTGATACTTTTCTTTGTTTGCCGCGAGCAGGCAATGAATCAGCGCGTTTTATAGCTCAAGCCATCCGACAAGGTGCCAGTGCCGTGGTACATGTTGGCGAGCCTATTGATTGTGATGTGATGATGTTATGCCTGCCTGATATGCAAGCTTTGGGGCAGTTTTTGCGCCGTTATTTTGAGACAGAGAACACGTTCACTCGATGTATTGGGGTGACAGGTACAGATGGTAAAACCAGTGTGGCTTGGATGTTAAGGCAAGCTTTGGAACGACATTTAGGCAAGGCTTGGTCATCAGGAACGCTGGGCTGGATGTTATCCTTGGAAACGTGCCATGATTTGGGCAATACCACGCCATCATTATTGACCATGCACTATTTATTGGCAGCAGCGCATCAAGCAAACATACCTGTTTGGGTGATGGAAGTATCATCGCATGGCATTGAACAACAGCGTATGGCAGGTATTCCTATCGATACAGCAATCTGGACAACCTTAGGTCATGATCATTTACAAGATCATGGTGGCTTTGATAATTATGCAAATTTAAAATCGACGTTTATCCATCATCTTATGGAGCATGGGCATGACGTCATCATCAATGCTCAACAAACCGCCATCTTAAAACGTTTGCATGCAGACAATTGGAAAGGATATATGCCTAAACATATGCCTTTCGATGCCATGCTTATCAATACTTTGCAGCAAGCCGATATGATGCAATGGGAAGTCATCGAGAACGCTTGTTTAACATTGACATACCACAATGAGGAGGTGGTATTGCATGATGTTCCTGTGGGGCAATTTCATGCTGAAAACCTTGCCGCTGTGGCGCAACTCCTTACGCAACAATGGAGTATGTCTTTAAGCGATATTTCCGCATGTTTATCTGTTATGCCAGCACCTTATGGTCGCATGGAAGCAGTCAAAAATACTCAAAACTTACAGGTCTATGTGGATTATGCGCATACCCCTGAAGGGCTACAGGCATGTTTGCAAAGTGCGCGAGCTTTAACAGATACTCGTTTAATGTTGGTGTTTGGCTGTGGTGGTAATCGTGATGTGAGTAAACGCGCTGAAATGGGCGCAGTGGCAGAGACATTTGCCGATAAGG
The DNA here is from genome assembly GCA_030950985.1 of Mariprofundaceae bacterium. Lineage (GTDB taxonomy): Bacteria > Pseudomonadota > Zetaproteobacteria > Mariprofundales > Mariprofundaceae. Next base: position 19,296 of record JAUZQM010000031.1, read on the forward strand.
TATGGGTTACGTCTGATAATCCACGCGATGAAGAACCTGAAATCATTATCGCTGATATTTTGCAAGGTTTAAACACGCAAAAGCTAAGAATATTTGTCAATCGTGCGGATGCCATTGCTGATGCCTTAAAGACTATGAGCAAGGATGATGTTTTGGTGATTGCAGGCAAAGGTCATGAAAACTATATGGAAATCAAAGGGCAAAGAACACCTTGGCATGATGCGACTTGGGTCAAACAGTGCCTTGATTCATCGGGGCAAAAATAATGCGTTTAACAGGGCAAGAACTGGCAACCGCCACGCAAGGTATTTGGCATCAAAGGCATCTTGATGATGTTACATTTATTACCACAGATTCACGGCATTTCCAGCAAGGTGCGGTTTTTTTAGCCTTACGAGGTGATTCGTTTGATGGTCATCAATTCGCACCTGATGCTGCATCGGCACTTATCGGTGATAGCGAGGGTGTAAAAGCTTGGGTGGGTGGAAATATTCCCTATCTTGAAGTATCAGATACCTTGCAAGCTTTGGGAGACATTGCCCATGCATGGCGAATGAAATTGGCGCAAACTACTGTCATTGGTATCACAGGTTCGTATGGCAAAACAACGGTGCGTTCTATGCTTCATCACCTTTTGACGGGTTTAGGGCTTCATGTTCATGCCACGAATGCCAATTTGAACAATCTGATTGGTGTACCTCAAACGATTTTGGCAACACCCATCGATGCTGATGTCGCGCTGATTGAATGTGGTATCAGTGAACAAGGAGAAATGCAGCGTTTAGCAAATATATTATCACCGAATGGCGTGGTGATGACAGGCATGACCTCAGCACATAGTGAAGGTTTGGGCGGTCTTGATGGTGTGGTCAAAGAGAAATCACGTTTATTATCAGCGGTTAAAACGGATGGCTGGTGTGCATTAGGGAACGGTGTTGCAGATGATTTGAAACAACAAGACATCGATATTGCATGCCAAACCATTCAGAATGAAGTGACTTGGAAACGCCAAGGTTTGCAGGTAACATTTTATGACCAACATCAATCGGCGGATTTACGTTTAGCCCTACCCGCAGATCATTGGTGTGAAAATATGGCGCTGGTGTTATCCATTGCATTGGCAACACCTTGGAACATTCAAATATCTGCGGATTTTCAACATCTGGTGACAATTTTATCGACTTGGTCTGCGGTGGAAGGTCGTCTACAAACATACCAAGGGTTTGCAGGCTGCCAGATTCTTGATGATGCCTACAATGCTAATCCAGTGTCCATGCAGGCTGCTTTGCATACCCTGCAAGCCATGCCAACACGTCGGATTGCGATTTTAGGTGACATGAAAGAATTAGGTAATACATCCTTGCAAGCTCATGCAACATTGAATGTTCAGAACATGGATTGCTTATGGTTGGTTGGGAAAGAAATGAGAGTTTTGCATGAACAACATCCAATAAGCCGCTGGTTCTTGAATGTGGATGCGCTCTTGGCTTGGTTAGCTGCCAATATGGAAAATATAATGCAAGGCGATACGGTGCTGGTCAAAGCATCCCATAGTATGGGCTTGGAAAAGGTGGTGGAAATGTTGAAAGTAAAGGATGTAGATCGTGCTCTATAATATATTGATTCCTTTGATGGATGAGTATTCATTTTTGAATCTTTTTCAGTATATCACCTTTCGTAGTTTTGGTGCTTTAGCGACTGCCTTGGTGATTGCTTGGGTCGTAGGTGAACCTTTTATTCGTTGGATGCAACGCTTGCAAAGCCAAGGTCAACCGATTCGTAATGATGGGCCTGAAAGTCATTTGAAAAAACAAGGTACACCCACGATGGGCGGCTTGCTTATTTTGTTTAGCCTCACCCTCTCCAGCATACTTTGGATGAAATTAAGCAGTGGTTTTGTGTGGTTGGCTTTAGGGCTTACTTTAAGTTATGGCTTGATTGGTGGCATAGATGATTACCTCAAATTAAGCAAACAAAACAGCAAAGGTTTATCAGGTCATTGGAAATTAATATTACAAAGTGTGTTTGCTGCCATCGCAGCCTATGCCCTCTACCAAATGACCGATCCCATTGTTGATATTCCATTTTTAGCCACTCAATGGGATATGGGCTGGTGGTATATTTTATTTGTGATGTTTGTATTGATTGGAACATCCAATGCCGTAAATCTTACAGATGGTTTGGATGGTTTAGCGGTGACACCCACCATCATGGTCGCCATGACGTTTGCTGTGATTGTTTATTTAACAGGACATATTCATTTTGCCCATTATTTGTTGATTCCACATGTCCCCGGCGCAGGTGAATTAAGTGTTTTTTGTGCTGCGATGGTAGGCGCATGTTTAGGTTTTTTATGGTTCAATACCTATCCAGCTCAGGTATTTATGGGCGATGTTGGTTCTTTAGCATTGGGCGGTGGTTTAGGTTTTGTCGCTTGTGCTGTCCATCAACAAATTTTATTGGTGATAGCTGGCGGTATTTTTGTTTTGGAAACGGTGTCAGTCATTGTGCAGGTCACAAGCTTTAAAATGACGGGTAAGCGGGTCTTTCGTATGGCACCGATTCATCATCATTATGAATTGAAAGGCTGGCCTGAACCCAAAGTGATTGTTCGTTTTTGGATTATTTCCTTTTTACTGGCTTTGATTACACTTGCAACATTAAAAATACGGTGATGAATATGACATTTAAAGATGAAAAACATGCGGTCATTGGCATGGGAAAAACAGGGCTATCCATTGTCCGTTTTTTACAAGAAAAAGGTGTGAAATGTGTTGGCTTTGATGAGCATTTGAAAAAAAAATCAATGGCATCGCTAAACATTGAAAGCTTGGTCTGTCATGCAGGCAAACTAGCAGACGATGCCTTGCTATCGTTTGATGCTATTTGGGTGAGTCCGGGTATACCATACCATCATCCTGCATTGGCAGCGGCACGCCAAGCTGGCATTCCAGTCGAAGGGGATTTAACGCTTTTTTTGCAACATTGTGATGCACCAATTCTTGCGATTACAGGAACTAACGGAAAAACCACAACCACACAAACTATTCATACCTTGTTGGAAACCTTATCTGGCGGTTGCGATGTCGGTGGCAATATTGGTATGCCAATGTTGGATTTATTGGCAGCACCTCACCCATCTGCACGCATTGCCTTAGAACTTTCCAGTTTCCAATTGGAACGTTGCAGTCATATTCACCCCCAATGGGCTGTTTTATTGAATGTTCAAGCAGACCATGCAGATATGCATGATTCACCTCAAACCTATTGTGATGCAAAGTTAACACTCTTTAAACATCAATCTAAAGGGGATACCGCGATGATTCCTACAGGCGAGTTATGGGATAGTTTAAGCCATGATTTGCTTGCACGAGAGGTCACTGTGCATCGTTTCGGGCATGTTTTCTCGCTCACCGACTGCAAGCCATTATCCACGGGTATGGTTAGTGATGATACAACGCACACCTTGTTTTGGTCGGTCAATGGGCAACATCAAACAATGGATTGTAAACATATTCCAACCCGTGGTTTGCATCAACATATCAACCTTGCCATTGCGGCTCAAGCAGCCTCCGATTTTGGTGTCAGCCAGCAAGTCATTCGTGAAGCGATTTCTTCTTTTCGTGGCTTACCGCATCGACTTCGTTTGATTGGTGAAGTCATGGAACATACATGGTTTGATGATTCCAAAGCAACCAATCCTGCGGCGGCAAATGCAGCACTAAGCTCGTTTGAAAAAGTCATCTGGATTTGTGGTGGTTTACTCAAAGGCTTGGATCTTGATGAAATGACAGAGCTTGTGAAAAAACATGTCAATTATGCGGTGATCATTGGTAAACATCCCGAACCTTATATTCGTTTGATGCAACAAGCAGGGGTCAATTATACGGTTGCCAACGTCATGAAACGAGCCGTTCACTGTGCCGCAGAACATCAAGAAAAATTACCTGTGTTATTATCACCTGCTGCGGCGAGCATGGATCAATTTAAAAATTATGCTGAACGTGGAAAAGCGTTTCAAGAAGCCATCGCTGAATTATCAAACAAAGCATGAAATCCCAGTTAGACCCTGTGTTGTTGGGATGTGTCGCTGTATTATTATGCTTAAGTATTTTAATGGTCAGTAGTGCCAGTTTAAGTGTCTCTGAAGTGCGCTACCACGATGCTTTTCGGATTATTTCTCATTGGCTTATTTACATTCCTATCGGATTGTTGCTGATGTGGGGATTATCACATGTTTCTATGGCACATTGGCAGCGTTATTGTATTCCCTTGTTATTACTTAGCTTTACCATGATGGCAGTGTTATTAGTGATGGGAAATCGCTTGAATGGGGCAACCCGTTGGTTTTCACTCTTTGGTTTTAGCGCTCAACCTGTGGAATTTTTAAAGCCTACAATCATTCTTTATATGGCCAATTATATGAGTCATTTTTCAGAACGTTTGCGACACTTTTCCAAAGGTATAGCGCCCATGTTAGCTATTTTATCGGTGGCTGTGTTCTTGATGATGATGCAGCCTGATTTTGGCAATACGATATTATTATGTTCCACGTGCTTTTTCATGTGGTTTGTTGGTGCTGTTCCTATACGACATTTATTTGGCATCTTTTTAATAGGCATAGGCTTAGGCACCATCGCTATCATTACAGAACCGTATCGTTTTGAACGTTTACTTAGTTTTACCAATCCTTGGGATGATCCCTTTGATACAGGTTATCAATTGATTCAATCGATGGTGGCGTTTGGTTCTGGTGGCGTGTGGGGAGCCGGCTTAGGTCAGGGTGTGCAAAAATTATTTTATCTTCCAGAAGCATTTACTGATTTTATCGCAGCGGTCTTAGGGGAGGAACTAGGCTTGATGGGTTCGCTGTTGTTGTTAGGTGTTTTTGCAACACTTATTGGACGAGGTATTTATATTGCGACTCGTTGTGAACATGAATTTGAACGCTTATTGGCATTGGGCTGTACATTATTGATGGGATTAAGTTTTTATATCAACTTTGCTGCTGCAACAGGCATGATTCCGACCAAAGGCATGCCTATTCCATTTTTTTCTTATGGTGGGAGTGCTTTATTGGGAAATTGTATATTAATGGGATTTTTATTGGCCATTTCTCGAGGTTTACCTGCTAAAAAAATAGCCACAATGACGCAAAACAAACGTAAGGGCTTCGGAAATAAATAATTACCCCGTTATGCGAAGAATAAAATTTTGGATTCAAGGCGAAGTATTTGGCGCATAAGCAAGCCCTGAATGGACGCGATAGGTCTCATACTTTCAATAGTGACTGATGCTGCAACGAAGAAGGCGAGCTTTTAGACCAACCGAATGGGATGATTATTTGTTTACGCAGCCCTAAGGAAGCGACATGAAGAAAACAAAGAAACTTTGTATTGCAGGTGGTGGAACAGGTGGGCATGTAATGCCTGCATTAGCTTTAGCCGATGCAGCGCGTGAAACATGGAAGCATCTTGATGTGAGCTTTATTGGTGCGGAACGAGGTTTGGAAGCCAAGTTACTGCCTGAACGTGGTGAACATGTGTTGTTATTGCGCATGCATGCGATTCAAGGTGCGGGCATCTTACAAAAACTACGCGTCTTATGTTGGGAAATGCCCAAAGCAGTGTTGAGGATTCGTCAGTCTTGGCGAAAAAATCGCCCTGATGTGTTGGTCGGTGTCGGTGGTTATGCCAGCGCGACAGGTGTCCTTGCTGCACTTTTATCAGGTATTCCAGTCATCTTGTACGAACAAAACGCCGTACCGGGTTTGGTCAATCGCACCTTAGCTCGTTTTTGTAAGCAGGTGATGCTGGGGTTTTCGGAAGCAGCACAGCATTTACCGCACGCCCATTGCATTTATACGGGCAATATTGTGCGTAACAGTATTGCCGAAGTGCAATGGCAAGCTCATAAACCCCCTTGTTTGTTGGTAATGGGTGGCTCGCAAGGAGCGCGTTTTTTGAATGAAAAAGTGCCGCTGGCATGTCAGCAACTCAAACAAGAGGGTTTTCATTTTAGTGTCTTACATGTGTGTGGCAATTATCAAAACCCACAAGCCAAAGTATTAGCCTTGTATCAAGAGGCTGGAATCAATGCCGAGGTCATGGCATTTTGCCATGATATGCCCAATTTTTATGCGCAAGGCGATGTGATGATGGCACGCGCGGGTGCGATGAGCGTATCGGAAGCCAGCATCGTTGGCATGCCATGTCTCTTTGTCCCCTTGCCTCATGCTGCGGATCAACATCAATGGTTCAATGCCCAAAGTGTCTGTGAACAGGGTGCTGGCATCTGTATTTCACAACATGAGACTTCTTTGCCAGCCTTGGTCAATGTGTTGAAAGACACATTATGTCAGCCTAAAACATTACATGATATGCATCAGGTTCTAAAAAGAATTGCACAAAAAGATGCCAAAACATCACAATTGAACGTTTTATCAACATGGTTGGAGAGTTAAGATGAAAACACGGGTCAAAAACATCCACTTCACAGGTATTGGTGGCATTGGTATGAGCGGCATTGCGGAACTTTTACATAACCAAAAGTTTCATGTGCAAGGCAGTGATGCTGCCGATAGCCCCAATGTACAACGTTTGCGTGATTTAGGCATACCCATCGTCATCGGTCATAGTGCCGAAGCGATTAAAGGCGTGGATGTGGTGGTGGTAACATCCGCTGTCAATGATAAAAACCCTGAAATAGTAGCTGCCCATCAGCAAGGGATTCCTGTGATTCCTAGGGCTGAAATGTTGGCAGAATTGATGCGGATGAAACAAGGCATTGCCATTGCAGGCAGTCATGGAAAAACAACCATTACATCGATGATTGCACATGGTATGGAAGTCGCAGGTTTAGACCCGACCTATGTCATTGGTGGATGTTTGATGGTATCTGGAAGCAATGCTCGTTTGGGTGCAAGTCCTTGGCTTGTCGCAGAGGCCGATGAAAGTGATGGATCGTTTTTGCACTTGTCCCCCACCATGACCGTCGTTAGTAATATTGACCCTGAACATTTGGATCATTATGGCGATTTTGAGCATTTAATGATGGCTTTTGAGCAATTTGTGAATCAAACACCGTTTTATGGATGTGTTGTTTTGCATCATGAACACCCCAATGTCGCACGTTTACGCGATAAGATTCACAAACGTATCACCACCTATGGGCAAAGCCCTCAAGCTGATATTCACCTGCTAAACAGCCGTCCTGATGGGCATAGCCAACATATCAGCATTGGCTTTTATGGTGAGAAGGATGTGAAGCAAGTACATCTTCCCATGCCCGGTGTTCACAATGCTGAGAATGCTTTGGCTGCGATAGCAATTTTACGCGAGTTGAATATTACTTGGGCAGATATTCAACAAGGTTTGGAAAGTTTTGCAGGGATTCAACGACGTTTTCAATGCGTTGATGTGGGGAATGGGATTTTGGTGGATGATTATGCGCATCATCCGAAAGAATTACAGACCACATTGGAAGCTGCCAAAACATGTTGGGATGAGAGAAATATCACCGTTTTTTTTCAACCCCATCGATACTCTCGCACCCGAGATTTGATGGATGAGTTTATGGGATGTTTTGATTTATGCCATGCCTTGCATATTTTACCTATTTATGCGGCAAGTGAAGAATCCATTGAAGGTGTAACATCCCATGCTTTGCAGCAAGGGATGTTGAAACGCGGTCATCGACACGTCAATCTATGTTCAGGGTTAGAGGAGGCTGAAATGTTAAGCAAACAAGCCTTACAACAAGGTGATGTGGTTTTGCTCTTAGGTGCGGGTTCTATTGGGCATTTAGCAGCTCAATTACGCCAAGATTTGGTAGACTCATGAGTCATGAGTTGCTAGTAAATTGGCAAATAGATGTGCAAGCATACGGTGAACTTCAATATGACGTTGCCTTATCTCAACACACGACCTTGGCAGTAGGCGGCAATGCACGTTTCTATTTCAAACCTAAAAGTATCGAAGCTTTACAGCAATCCTTACCAATCATTCCCCAAGACATGGAGCTATTCGTGTTAGGGCGTGGAAGTAATTTATTAATATCGGATAACGGTTTTGATGGTCTTATCTTGGATTTAGGCTGCTTACAGTCATTAGCGATGAACCAAGCTACATTACGGACAGAAGCAGGCTGCCGTATGTCTAAAATCGCTCAAAAAGCAGCGAGTATGGGATATGCAGGTTTGGAATTTATGGCAACCGTCCCTGGTGATTTGGGTGGTGGTGTGGCGATGAATGCAGGTGCTTTTGGTCAGCAAGTATCCGATACATTACAACATATTGATATCATCGATCGCGATGGAAATTTAAGCATATTACCGCGTGAACAATTGGCAATGCACTACCGTCATACAGTATTATCGCATGATAGCATTGTGGTATCAGCATCCTTTCTATTGCAAGAGGATGATGCCAATGATATACGTATGCGTATGCGTGATATGCGGCAACAACGCTCGCAAAGCCAACCTTTGGCATTGCCCAATTGTGGTTCTGTCTTTAAAAACCCCGATAACGATTATGCTGCTCGTTTGATTGAAGCGGTGGGCTTAAAAGGTGAACAAAGAGGGCAAGCACAAATCTCGGAAGTCCATGCTAATTTTATTGTCAATCATGGTGGAGCAACGGCGAATGATGTCTTAGCATTGATTCGCTGCGCTCAATCCCGTGTTCAACAACAATTTCAGATTTATTTAGAACCAGAAGTTCGCATGTTAGGATCTATGGATAAGGAAAATATATCATGAAAAAACAGACGAAGGCATGGCAAAAAATTGGCGTATTGATGGGGGGCTGTTCATCAGAACGTGATATTTCCTTAAAGTCAGGGCAAGCTGTGTTGACATCGTTACAAGCTTCAGGACTCAATGCTGTGGCCTTAGATTTATCGAATGACTGGGCAAAACAGTTGTTAAGTGCGGATATTGATGTCGCCTTCATCGCATTGCATGGAACATGGGGTGAAGATGGTTGTGTGCAAGGTCTTTTAGAAACTATGAACATACCTTATACAGGTTCTGATGTGCTGGCATCGGCGCTTTGTATGAATAAAAAAATGACCAAATCTTTGTTGCAACACGAACATTTAAATGTGGCTGTTGATATTCCTATTCAAGCATCAGGGCCTATTCGCTACCCTGTTTTTATCAAACCTATTGCTGAAGGATCGAGTGTGGGTTTGCACTATGTTCATTCAAAATCGGATTGGGCGGCATTATCACTGAAGGACACTGAAACGTGGATGGCTGAAATGCCAGTAATTGGCGTAGAAATTGCTGTATCAGTGCTGAATCATGAAGCGCTTATGCCTGTTGAAGTCAAACCTGATTCAGGTGTGTATGATTTTTCATCCAAATATACCGAGGGTGCAACACAATATTTTTGCCCAGCAAGATTGCCTGCTGAAACATTGCGTTTGTGTATGCAACAAGCTGAAAAGGCTGTGAAAGTATTGGGCTGTAGTGGCGCACCGCGTGTGGATATGATTGTAGGAGATGGTGGTGTACCAATTATTTTAGAAGTCAATACGATTCCAGGCATGACCGCAACCAGTTTATTGCCTAAAGCGGCGGCAGCGGCGGGCATATCATTTGATGAACTGTGTTTGACTATTTTATCGATGGCATCATTACATCATCGTCATGGATAAGGACTTTATGTGAATAAGGGTAAGGTAAAACCTATACGACAGAACCAACGTCGTTTAAAGCCCAAAGCCATGATACCATCCCGTTGGCAAGTAAAATGGAAACAATCGCTTGTTAGGATAAGCGCTATTTTGTTGAGTTTAATATTGTTGTTTGTAGGTGGTCGTGCATTGAATCAAATACTCACGGTGACACACTGGCATAGTGATGCTCCTTCAAGTATGGCTAAAAAAATAGACATGGTTTTAAGTACCCAAGTTTTGGACTTTTGGCATTCACGGTCTATACGAATAGAACAAAAATTGTTACAAGATATTCCAGATTTGGCTGCGGTGACTGTTCAGCGTGACTTGCCGAATGGCTTAAATATTCAGGTGCGTTTGCGGCAACCCATAGGATTATGGGAAAATGACCGTGGTGTTGTTTCTTTAGTAGATGAGCAGGGCGAAGTATATCGCGCATTAAAACAGGGAGAAAATGTGGATTTACCGATGTTAAGAATGCCAAAAAAATATTTAAAAAAGGTCAGTAAAATATTGAACATATTGCACTCATCTTCTAGCAAATGGTTTGCTTTGAATAGCGAAATTTTGACGGATTCTTTGGGTTGGAAAATGAATTTTAATCATGGACAGCAATGGCTACTACCTTTTGGTGTAAAAGCTGTGCATAATGTCGCCTTATTATCTCAAATAGTTGAAGAGTATCAATGGAGTGAGAGACAATGGCATATCAATACACGAATGAGTCATCATTGGTTTCTTCGTGAGATAAAGCATAAGGGAGGACATTTAGGTGGCTAGAAATGAGCAGAATGTCATGGTTGGTTTAGATATTGGCACAAGTAAAATTGCTTGTGTTGTTGCTGAGTTTTCTCCAGATGGTCATCTTGATGTCATTGGCGTGGGCAAACATGTTTCTAGAGGCTTAAAGAGAGGCGTCGTCGTCAATATTGAAAGCACTGTGGAATCGATTCGTTTGGCTGTGGAAGAAGCTGAACTGATGGCCGGTGTGGATATTCATTCGGTCTTTGTCGGTATTGCAGGCAGCCATATCAAAGGGCAAAATTCCAATGGTGCCGTTGCTATTAAAACGGGTGAAGTGACTAACGAAGATGTTCAACGTTCTATTGATGTTGCAAAAGCTTGTGCTATCCCCGGTGATCAACAAATTCTACATGTGCTTCCACAAGAATATATTATTGATAAACAAGATGGTATTCGAGAACCTGTTGGCATGAGTGGTGTTCGCTTAGAATCGCGTATCCAT
>JAUZQM010000032.1 GCA_030950985.1 Mariprofundaceae bacterium
AAACTCCAACATTTCTTCATAACTAATCCGATCAATTTTGGAAGCTTGCATCACAATGCGTGGATCAGTGGTGTAAATACCATTCACATCAGTATAAATATCACAGACATCTGCATGCACAGCCACCGCCAAAGCCACTGCCGATGTATCTGATCCACCACGACCCAATGTGGTTATATTGCCCGATTCATCACAGCCTTGAAAACCTGTCACCACAGGCACTTCACCCGCCACCATGAGAGCGATAAGATGATCACTTTGAACATGCGTAATTCTAGCGCGAGCATGGCTGCTATCCGTACGAAAGCCTGCTTGCGTACCATTGTAGGAATAAGCCTTGATGCCTAAACGATGCAATTCAATCGCCAACAATGCTGCGCTGACTTGTTCACCCGTCGATACCAAAGCATCCAGCTCTCGGGATGGTGGGATTTGATCCATATCCCTTGCCAAACTCAATAAACGATTGGTTTCACCACTCATCGCCGATACCACAACGGCAACTTCGTAACCTCGTAGCAAGTCTTTTTGAATAATGTGAGCTGTGGCACGAATACGGTCTAAAGAACCGACGGATGTACCACCATACTTATGCACCACACGCATGGTTATTTCCCCACAGGCATGGTGGCAATGGCAAGTTTGCCCATACCAAGTTCGCGCACGGTATCCATCACAAACACCACACGTTTATGCAAAGAATTGGCATCTGCCCTCAATACCACACGCATATTGGGATCACCCTTGCTAATGTTGAGAATACGGCGGCGTAAATCACCATCTTCAACCGCTTCTTCTTGAACATAGAGTTGCCCTTTCGCATTCACACTGATTAACACTTCTTTCATTTGTTTATCTTGGCTACTGGCTTTACTTGATGGTAATTCCAATTTTAAACTATTGGAAACTGTGAAGCTTGTAGAGACCATAAAGAAAATTAACATCAAAAAAACGACATCCACCAACGGTGTCATTTCAACAAGAAAATCAGCTCGCTTACGCTCTCTTAATTTCATTCACGATCGCCTTTTAATAAATCAACAAAGCGCAAGGCATGTTCTTCAATTTCAACGACAAAAGAAGCTACACGCGCTTCAAAAATACGATATGCAACCATCGCTGGAATCGCCACAGATAAACCTGCTGCTGTGGTATTCAAAGCCTTAGAAATACCACCTGCCAGCACATCGGCTTTACCCACGCCTTCAATAGAAATGACTTGAAACACTTCAATCATACCAATCACGGTCCCCAATAAACCCAATAAAGGTGAACTCGCCGCAATCACACCCAATACACCAATATAACGATCCAAATGTGCGACTTCTTGCCGACCCACTTCTTCCAAAATTTCTTTCATCACCGAGCGTTTTACACCACGGTTTTTCAATGCCAACCATAAGATTCGACTCATCGTTGTATTATTTTTTTCACATTGTTCCAACGCTTCTTGTGCATTACCCGCACGAATAGATGCTTCAATCGCCTCAATATCTTTAATCGGAAGCACGACCGAACGACGTAAACTCCAACTGCGTTCAAACACAAGTGTTACTGTTACGATGGAAACTGCCAGTAGAATATACATCACTATTCCACCCTGATTGATAAACTCGTACACGTCTTTCCCCCTACATTCTTTCAATATGGTCGCGGATTATAGAAACAACTTCACCGACTGCAATGCAGCATCATATTTCGCATGATTTAAGCTTGAAAATACGTGTATATCATTTTCTTGTCGTTGCGGATACCAAATGACTGCGCCCTTATGGGTATTCAATACTTTAGCCCCTACGGCTTGATAACGCTGCACAATATCAGACTTCGGAAAACCAAAATGATTATGATAACCTGTTTGAGCGATGACATAGCTTGGGTGTACAGCTTGCACGAAGGCAAGTGTACTGGAGGTTCGACTGCCATGATGTGGCATCAACATCATATCATAATGCCCAATAAGCCCTTGTTTCAGTAATATTTTTTCCACAGGTTTTTCCATATCACCTGAAATCAACAATCGTTTTTTATGTTTCAAGATAATCGAGCAAACCAGAGAAGTGTTATTGTCATTACGAGGCGCATAATTTTGAGGTGGCCATAAAACATGCAATGTTGCTTTCCCAAGTGGCAAAACATCCCCTTGTTTTAACCAACGAACGGTACCGCCCATCCCTTGCACACGTTTCACGACGTTGTTCAATGTCCGATGACGATGATTCACAGGCACATCCGCCAACCACAATTCACCCACACTGCGTATCGAATCCAATAAACGAAGTGCGCCACCATCATGATCCGATTGTGCATGGCTTAACATCAGTACATCAATGTGTGTTTGCCCTAAATATCTCAAACCTGCCGCAACAGTCGTACCACCATTGAAACGACTATTTTTTCTTCCTGGAACATCAATTACAAACACATGCGCGTTTCCATTGGGCATGGCTTGAATCAAGCTTGCAGCAGCGCCCTGCCCAACATCCCAAGCAATCCATGATGTTTCACGCGGTGTTTTTTCTTGTACAATCACAAGGATATACATCACCAATACACCTAATATCCATAACATCCATCGTGGATTACGTTGACGAAATCCCCATGCAGCAATGCCCATCCAAGCCAAGATATAAAGCGCATGCCACCACCATGATGGGGGTGTGACCCAGAGGTTACCACCCCACCAATGATGGATATGTAACAAGCATTGATTGGCAATATCAATACCCCAAGCAGCGGCTTGCATGATGCCCATTGCTCCATCATGCCAGCTTAATAAAGCCATGATTTCACCGAGCAAAGCCAACGGTAAAATATACAAACTGTATAGCGGTACAAGAAGAAGATTTGCCAGCAAACTCCAAAGAGGAATCCGCCCAAACACGTCAATCATCAGCGGCAATGTGGCTAAACTGGCAAGCAAACTTACCTGCATTAAACTTTTGAAATAAACCCAAACCTTGTTGTGTGAAACGGGGCTAGATTGCATCAACATCAACAATGCTAAGGTGGCTAAAAATGATAACCATAAAGAAATCGACGTGATTGCAGAGGGATCCCAGCTTAATATCAGAATTAAAGCCGCCAATAAAATATTAATCGGAATATAGCGGGCGCGTAAATACCAAGCCAATGCAGCTGCGACTAACATCAAAGCAGCACGTTGTGTCGGCAAAGGCCAACCCGCTAAACTCGCATAAGCCATCGCGATAGCCACACCCACCATCAAGGATACCGCTTTCACGGGTATATGAATGATCCATGATTCACGCCGTGTTAAAAAGTAAAAACTCAAAAAACCAGCCCAAGCCGCCACCATACCGACATGCAAGCCTGAAATGGCCAACAAGTGCGCTGTTCCTGTTGCTGAAAAAGCATCTTGGATAGCGATGGGGATGGCATAACGTTCTGCCAATAATAAAGCCGATAAAATACCTTGTTCTTCAGCATCTTTGGGCAAGGAATCCCGCACTTTGGCACGCATCCGAGCGAACATGCTTTGTTGTGCTGAAACAATAAACCAATCCACACCCATGCTTCCCGTTAGCCCGATATGATGCTTGAAACAATAGCTCTCATAATCAAAACCGCCGGGGTTCTGGTGGCTGTGGGGTGGGTGTAAGCTTACAATCGCATGAATACGCTCCCCTTCTTTGGGAAGATGCTTATGAGACCAAAGATAAACATTCACACGACTATGCAGCCTTTGTCCATCATCACGAACGATATGGTTTAAACCCAAACGTGTGTAAACACCATGATATTGAATGCTTTCAACATCCGCTTGAACCGCAACCTTTTGATTCACCCAACTGTCATTGTAATCAACTTGCCATACATCATAGACAAAGCTAATGCCTCCCCAACACATGCCTGCCAATAGCCACAAACAAAAATAGCGGTGTCGAGACACCGCTATCCATAAGCATAAGATGATTGCAATCCACATATCCCATTGCCATGAGATACTTTGTACACGAAGCAATGCTATCCCAATCATCCAGCCTAATGCTGGTATCAGTAGAGGAAAGCGTTGCTTTAAGCCTTCTAAGCTAACTGATGTTACGCAGGCCGTCATTTCTGGGGTCTTTTAATCGGCAATCTAAACATAGATTCTCGACACAAGCACTCGAGGATGACGCTTCTTTTTCACCAAGGTGCGTAACATCCGTAAGATAACATCAACGCTCTTTCATGGGGATATACGTCAATCCCTTATCACCCACATAAATTTGTGTGGGTCGATAAATACGACTTGAGCCTAATTGTTCTTTCCAATGTGCCAACCAACCCGATACACGCGCCATAGCAAAAATAGGTGTAAATAAATCCGTTGGAATACCCAGTTTCCGATACACAATACCCGAATAAAAATCAACATTGGGACATATGCCTTTCGCACCCAAAGTGCTACGCGAAAGTTCTTCAATGCGGCTGGCAATTTCATAGGTTGGATCTTCACCCATTTCTTGCGTTAATTGCACATAAAGCTTTTGCAATAACACCGCACGTGGATCTTTCGTTTTGTAAATTCGATGACCTAAACCTGCAATTTTTTCTTTCTTGGCAAGTTTTTCATTCAAATACGACTCAGCACGATTGACATCACCAATCTCATCCAACATCCGCAACACATCTTCATTGGCTCCACCATGCAACGGCCCTGATAACGAACCAATCGCCGCACTGATACAAGTGTACGGATCGGCAAGGGTAGAAGCGGTTACAATGGTTGAAAATGTACTGGCATTCAGGGTATGTTCAGCATGCACAATCAATGCTACATCCATGATGCGTTCCATCAGAGGTGTCGGTTCATCACCGTTGAGCATATATAAAAAATTCGCTGCATGGGATAAATCATCCCGTGGTGGAATCGGATCATCACCTTTACGCATACGCGAATGAGCCGCCACCAACGTTGGTAATTTTGACATCAGGTTTAGACATACCGAACGGATTTGCTCTGCCGTCAACTGACCATGGGGCAAAGGATAAAACATGCCCATCGCTGCCACAGTGGTCTGCAAAGAATCCATAGGGTGAGCCGATTCGGGAAAACATTTCATCATATCACGAATACGAAACTTAATACGTCGATGATGTCGCAATTTTTCATGCGCTTCCATTAATTCTTGTTGGGAAGGCAGGCGACCATACAGCAATAAAAATGATGTTTCTTCAAATGTAGATTGTTCTGCCAACTGCTCAATGTTGATACCACGGTATTCCAAATGACCGACTTTCCCATCCACCGATGAAATAGCCGATTTTGTCACGGGAATACCTGCCAAACCAGGAGAGTAATACCCAATACTTTGATCTTTTTCGTCCATCTTAAACTCCTTTACTCTCAAACATCTATGTTACATAACTGATGTTACGCACGTTGTATGCTTAGGTTCTAAATTCGGCATGTTTTGGAAGTGCAGCTTTAGCCGCGCCGAATGAAGTATCAGGGCGCGGCTCAAGCCGCACTTCCAGAGTAATAAACCCACAGCAACGTTCATCCCCGAAATCTGATTAAAAAACCATGAGATGATGCTTCTTTTTCATCAAAGTGCGTAACATCATTTACATAACTATAGTCGTTCAAGCGTAAATTTACTGTCATTCCCAAGTGCTTATATTGAGAAATCTTATATTTGCAAAATATATTTATCGGGAAACTATAAAAAAGCATGTATATTTCATCATCGTCATTATCAGCCTCACCGTCACCCTCGAGTGCTTGTGTCGAGGGTCTTTTGTTTCAGACATTAGATGCCCGATAAAAGAATTCGGTATAACGATACGTTCATACCTAAATGCTTACGGTATTTCTTTTTCTTTTTTCTTCTTTTCCGCTGCTTCTTCGGCGCGTTTACGACCTTGTTCTTCCACAAAAAAAGTTAAATTAGCCACCAACAATGAATAAAGAGCAATGCCAAAAATCATGGTCACCACGGCCACAAGCCGACCACTCATCGTCATCGGATAAATATCGCCATAACCTACAGTCGTCAAGGTTACAAATGCCCACCAGAGACCATCACTAATCGTACCAAATTGGTCATTCACATTATGCTCAAGAAAATAAACGCTTGTCCCAAACACAAACACAAAACCAAACACCAAGGTCATGGCAGCTGGAAAGTTAGCTTGTGATAAAACAAGTAAATTCAATAAACGTTTTCGATTGGCACGAATCAATACGCCAACCCGTAATAATGGCAGCAAACGCATTAGCCTTAGCGAACTGAAAATACGCAACAGCGGCGAGGCAAGCAATACAATCAATACCAAATCAAGCCAATTCTTCTTTAAATATAATGGTCGATCTTCAGA
>JAUZQM010000033.1 GCA_030950985.1 Mariprofundaceae bacterium
ACCCCCCCACGTCCAAAGCATGGAATGACGGATTTTTTTTAAATTAAAGTAGGTAATATCAGTTGGAAATATCCTGAAAGACGGTACTGTATTTTACAGACTGAAGCGGAAAGGTTTATGCAAAACAAACAGATAAAACAATATCGGCAAGCTTCTTTGCCAACAAAACAAACTGAACAAGCTCAGGTTTGGTTAACTGCGTATGATACGCATACCGCCATGATTGCAGAAGCCGCAGGCGTGGATGTGATTTTAGTGGGCGATTCATTGGGCATGGTGTCTTTGGGCTTTCAATCAACTATTCCAGTAACCCTTGAACACATGATTCATCATGCTTCAGCCGTGGTGCGAGGTTGCCAAAAAGCTTGGGTGGTGTGTGATTTACCTTTTGGTAGTTATCAAGAATCACCTCAACAAGCCTTTGCATCATCGGCACAAGTCCTGCAAAAAACAGCTTGCGATGCGGTGAAAATTGAAGGTGGTCAACACATGGCTGAAACGATTCGTTTTTTAAGCGAACGTGGTGTTGCGGTGGTTGCACATATTGGTTTAACGCCGCAATCGGTGAAAAAAATGGGTGGCTTCAAGAAACAAGGCACTAACGATGCGGCAGCGCAACAAGTGTTGAGAGATGCGATTGTGGTGGCTGAAGCGGGTGCGGTGGCTGTGGTCTTGGAGTGTATTCCAGAAGCCTTGGCAAATGAGATTACGCAACGCCTTGATATTCCCACGGTGGGTATTGGCGCAGGGCAAGCGTGTGATGCGCAAGTGTTGGTCTGGCATGATGTGTTGGGTTTGAATGAAACAAATCCGCCTTTTGCCCCAGCTTATGCCAATTTACGTCAAGATATGGTGCATGCGATTGAAACATGGGCGGATGATGTGCGGCATCGGAGTGTAAGGTGCAAGTAATTGAAGCGGTTCAAGGCTTACGCCGACATTTGGTGGATTTACGTCAGGATTCGATTGCTTTAGTGCCAACGATGGGCTGTTTACATGCAGGACATGTGAGTTTGATTCGCAAAGCCAAGCGACTTGCCGATGTGGTGGTGGTGAGTATCTACGTCAACCCCTTGCAGTTTGGCGAAGGGGAAGATTTTGAGCAATATCCACGAACCTTTGAAGAGGATGTGAGGATATGTGAGGCGGAAGGTGTGGATGTCTTGTTTCACCCGCACAATCTTTATGCCGATGATGGTGCGAAAATAACGCTAAAAGTACATGACATGGATTGTGTATTGTGTGGTGCATCGCGTGTGGGACATTTTGATGGCGTGGTGACGGTGGTGAACATGCTGTTCAATATTGTGCAGCCCAATCTTGCAGTATTTGGTGAAAAGGATTGGCAACAACTGACTATTTTACGGCGTATGGTGGCAGATTTACACATGCCAGTATCGATTGTAGGAAGTGCTTTGATTCGAGAGAAAGATGGTTTGGCGATGAGTAGTCGGAATCGTTATTTGAAGGATAATGAACGCCAACAAGCCTTATTTCTTTCACAGGTATTAAGACTTATGCAACAGCTTGCGTTGCAAGGCAAAACCAACAAACATATTCTTGATTTAGGTTTGAAATACTTAGCAAAAAGTCATATTCAAGTTGAATATTTAGACATTCGTCATGAACATAGCCTATTGCCTTCAATGAGGATGCCGTTGACGACCGACCGACTTTTTGTGGCTGCCACTATTGGGCAAACACGTCTGATTGATAATATGCCCTTGTTGGAAAATTTGGAGAAAGTAGAATGAATATTACCTTATTAAAATCTAAAATTCATCGCGTCACCGTCAGTCATGCTGAATTGGATTATGAAGGGTCTTGTGCGATTGACCAAGATTTGTTGGATGAAGCCAATATATTACCGTTTGAACAATTGCATATTTATAATGTGAGTAATGGTGAACGTTTTACCACCTATGCGATTGCTGCTCCCAAAGGTTCAAAAATCATTGGTGTGAATGGTGCGGCAGCCCATAAAGCCAAAGCAGGGGATGTGTTGATTATTTGTACATATGCCCAATATGCTTGGCAAGAAGCCAAACAAAGTGCGCCTAAATTGGTTTATGTGGATGCCGAAAATATCATATCCCATACAAGTGTTGGCGGATTGAAGGCTTTGCATACATAGGATGAATTGTTTGTGTAAATGAATTTTATTGACGAATATATATCGGGGAAGTAACGTGCGCCGCGCTGAAAGC
The DNA here is from genome assembly GCA_030950985.1 of Mariprofundaceae bacterium. Lineage (GTDB taxonomy): Bacteria > Pseudomonadota > Zetaproteobacteria > Mariprofundales > Mariprofundaceae. Next base: position 2,208 of record JAUZQM010000033.1, read on the forward strand.
TTATGGTGGACGTAGCTCAATTGGTAGAGCCCCGGCTTGTGATGCCGGTGGTTGTGGGTTCAAGTCCCATCGTCCACCCCATGAAGCATTATGGGGTGTTAGCTCAGTCGGTAGAGCAGCTGACTCTTAATCAGCGGGCCCGGGGTTCGGATCCCCGACATCCCACCATTTCACACCTGATTAAATTGATAAAAAGCTGCCTTCGGGTGGCTTTTTTTTTGCCCATTTGAAGGTGTTAAAAAAACTTGATCGATAGGAGATGGTAATGACCATTATTCAAGATAAAGTAGTATTGATTGATTACACGTTGAAAAATGCTGAAGGTAAAGTCATTGATAGTTCAGAAGGCGATGCGCCTTTGGCATATTTGCAAGGTTCTGCAAATATCGTTGCAGGCTTGGAACGTGAGTTAGAAGGAAAAAAAGTTGGTGATAATATCAAGGTTGTTGTGACACCTGAAGATGGTTATGGCGTACACAATGAAGCGTTGATTGGTGCTGTTCCGCGTGAAATGTTTGAATCAGATATGGATATTGAAGTCGGTATGACGTTTCAAGCGGAAACTGATCAAGGTGTTCAAATGGTCAGTGTTGTTGGTTTAACAGATAAAGAAGTGACTGTAGATGGCAATCATCCTTTGGCAGGCGAAACATTGCATTTTGATGTAACAGTATGTGAAATTCGCGATGCGACAGAAGAAGAATTAGAACATGGTCATGTACATAGTGAAGGCTGCGACCATCATCATTGATTGATAGCCATTGTCATTTAGATGATGCTCGCTTTGATGATGATTTGGAGCAAGTTTTGGATCATGCGAAGTCACGAGGTGTTGATCAGTTTATCGTGGCAGGCGTGCATCATCGGCGATGGCATAAGCAACAAGAAATTCAACAACAGCATGAAGGTGTTTTGAATGCATTTGGTGTTCATCCGTGGTTTTGCCATGAACATCAAGCGGAACATTTGAACATGTTAGAATCCCTGCTTCCTGATGCTGTTGCCATTGGCGAATGCGGTTTGGATTTTTGTACTTCTCGCCCCGATCAAAATATCCAAAAAGAATGTTTTCGAGTGCATCTTGAATGGGCGAAAAAAACAGGGCTTCCCTTAATCATTCATAGTGTCCGAGCGCATGAGACTATGTTCATGATGCTTCGAGATTACCCGTCGTTGCATGGTGTTATTCATGGCTTTGTCGGTAGTTTAGAACAAGCTCAATCATTTCTGCGATTGGGCTTTTTGATTGGCTTGGGTACGCGTATTTTGAATCCACATGCCAAAAAAATACAAAAACTTGTCAGCCAACTTCCGTTGAATGCGATAGTGCTTGAAAGTGATGCACCTGATGGCTTGCCCAAAGGTGCACGCAATGAGCCAGCCAACATCTGTCAAGTAAGCCAATACATCGCAAACCTTCGCAATCAAGATGAACGTATTATAGTGGCGGCTTGCAATAAAAATACTGAGGAGTTATTTCTATGATAAGTGCAGCCAGCAATATCTTTCACGAACGTACACATATCCTTTTAGGCGATGCTGGTTTAGCGAAACTTGCCAGTCAGCATGTACTCATTGTTGGTTTGGGCGGAGTCGGTGGTGCAGCAACCGAAGCAATGGCACGTATTGGTATTGGTCATATCACCCTTTTAGATCATGATGTGGTGGGTTTATCCAATCTCAACCGTCAATTGATTACGCTACAATCGAATATTGGTGAGAAAAAGACCAAAGTGGCAGAGGAACGTATTCATAGCATCAATCCTGATGTACACGTCAGTATTCATGATGATTTTATTCACCCTGATAATGTGGCGGATATTTTAACTGCTTTGAAACCTGATTATGTTTTGGACTGTATTGATTCGGTGGTGTGTAAAGCGGCGTTGGTTGCCGCATGTCAAAAAGCCCATATTCCCGTGGTGACAAGTTTGGGCGCAGGTGGTCGTTTGGATGTGAGTAAAGCTGAAGTAACAACGCTGAATAAAACCCATACTTGTGGCTTAGCGCGTGCTTTACGCGGTCGCTTACGAAAACTTGGCGCATCGTTGGATTATCCTGTTATTTTTTCATCTGAACCTGCCATCAATGCCTTGCCACATGAACCGATTCCAGGTGCTCCTGATGCCAGACCGCGTGCCACCAATGGTACAATTTCTTATTTACCCAATATTTTCGGGTTTATGGTTGCAGGTTATGCGATTCAGCAAATGCTGAAGGACAATTAAGCTGCTTCTTTCTTCCATCTCATAGATTAAGGATTATATATGTCTTCTAGTTTATCTCGCAACACTTTGAACCGTTTAGAAACAATGATGAAACAACGCATTCTTTTGCTTGATGGTGCGATGGGTACAATGATTCAATCGTATCACTTGGAAGAGGCGGATTATCGTGGTGAACGTTTCGCTGATTGGAATGGTGATTTAAAGGGCAACAATGACCTTTTAAGTTTAACGCAACCGCAGATTATTCAAGATATTCATACGGCATATTTGGATGCAGGTTCGGATATTCTTGAAACGAACACGTTTAATTCCAATGCGGCATCAATGGCTGATTATGGCATGGAATCGCTGGTGTATGAGCTTAATGTGGCTGGCGCAAAACTAGCACGAGAGGCTTGTGATGCAGCTACCACGGTAGAAAAACCACGTTTTGTAGCAGGTGTGGTTGGCCCGACATCACGTACTGCATCAATTTCTCCTGATGTGAATGACCCTGGTTTTCGCAATGTGACATATAAAGAACTTGTTGATACCTATAAAATTGCCACCAAAGGTCTCATGGATGGTGGTGCGGACATCATCTTGATTGAAACGATTTTTGATGTTCTGAATGCAAAGGCTGCTGTGTTTGCGATTAAAGAAACCTTTGATGAGATGGGTGTTGAACTTCCCATCATGATTTCAGGCACGATTACCGATGCTTCGGGTCGCACGTTGTCTGGGCAAACAGCCAAGGCTTTTTATAATTCGATGGCGCATGCTGAACCGATTTCTATTGGTTTGAACTGTGCGCTAGGTGCAGGCGAATTGCGTCAATATATTGAAGAATTATCCAATACGTCACCTTGTTTTATCAATGCACATCCGAATGCAGGATTGCCGAATGCGATGGGTGGTTATGATGAAAATCCTGAAGAAATGGCTGCTGAAATTGGTGAATGGGCGCGTTCGGGCTTTTTAAATATCATTGGTGGCTGTTGTGGTACAGGACCTGAACACATCAAAGCCATGGCGAAAGCTGTTGAGGGTGTAGCGCCACGCCAAATTCCAGAGCTTAAAGTGCAATGCCGTTTGTCAGGGCTTGAACCTTTGTTTATTGATGAAAATTCATTGTTTGTGAATGTCGGAGAGCGTGCCAATGTGACAGGTTCTGCAATGTTCAAACGTCTGATTATGGCGGATGATTATACGACCGCTTTGGATGTGTGTCGTGAGCAGGTGGAAAATGGTGCTCAAATCATCGATGTCAACATGGATGAAGCCATGCTTGATGGTGTGGCAGCGATGCGGAAATTCCTGAACTTAATCGCCTCAGAACCTGATATTTCCAAAGTGCCTGTGATGATTGACTCATCAAAATGGGAGATTATTGAAGCAGGGTTGCAATGTGTGCAAGGCAAAGGTGTGGTCAACTCGATTTCGCTGAAAGAAGGCGAAGAAATCTTTATTCACCATGCTAAATTGATTAAAAAATATGGTGCAGCCGCCGTGGTTATGGCGTTTGATGAAGATGGACAAGCCGATACCTACAAGCGCAAAATTAATATTTGTGCACGCTCGTATAAAGTGCTGACTGAAATTTGTGGATTTAAGCCAGAAGATATTATTTTTGACCCCAATATCTTTGCTATTGCCACGGGTATTGAAGAGCATAATAACTACGCCGTTGATTACATTGAAGCGACAGCTTGGATTAAGAAAAATCTACCCCATGCCATGATTTCGGGTGGTGTGTCCAATGTATCGTTCTCTTTTCGTGGTAATAATCCTGTGCGTGAAGCGATTCATTCGGTCTTTCTTTACCATGCCATCAAACAAGGTATGGATATGGGCATCGTCAATTCTGGGCAGTTGGCAGTGTATGATGATTTACCGACGGAACTGCGTGATGCGGTTGAAAACGTGGTGCAAAATCATCAAGGCGAGAGCGAAAGTGATGCAACGGATTTCTTACTAGAGATTGCAGACAATTATCGCGGTGATGGTGTGAAGGCTAAAAAGGCGGATGATGAATGGCGTAAATTACCTGTGGGTAAACGCTTGGAACATGCCTTGGTAAAAGGTATTGATGCTTTTGTTGAAGCCGATACTGAAGAAGCACGCCTTGCTTTTGCACGACCGATTGAAGTGATTGAAGGTCCCTTGATGGACGGCATGAATGTGGTGGGGGACTTGTTTGGTGATGGTAAAATGTTTTTGCCGCAAGTGGTAAAATCAGCCCGCGTGATGAAAAAGGCTGTGGCTTATTTGATGCCCTACATTGAGCTTGAAAAAGAAGATGGTGCTTCTTCTTCCAATGGCAAAATCCTGATGGCAACGGTGAAAGGCGATGTGCATGATATTGGTAAAAATATTGTCGGGGTTGTGCTTCAATGTAATAATTTTGAAGTCATCGATTTGGGTGTCATGGTGCCAGCGGCGAAAATTTTTGAAGAAGCGATTAAACACGATGTCGATATCATTGGCTTGTCGGGTTTGATTACGCCGTCTCTGGATGAAATGGTGCATGTTGCCAAAGAAATGAAGCGTTTGAACTTTAAATTACCGATTATGTTGGGTGGGGCGACCACTTCCAAAGCACATACGGCTGTGAAAATATTCCCTGAATATGATGAACCGATTATTTGGGTGAAAGATGCTTCACGGGCGGTGGGTGTGGCGCAGAATTTAATTTCAGAAGCCCATCGGGCGGAGTTTGTCGAAAAAACACGTAAAGAATATATTGGCGTTCGTGACCGTTATTTGGGTCGTCAAAAACAAATTAATTGGTTGAGCTTGCAAGCCGCGCGCGATAATGGCACATCTTTAAATACAGCAACCATCGCATCAATTCCCAAAGAGATGGGAGTTCAGCTACTACAAAATATTTCAATCCATGATATTCGTGCCTTTATTGATTGGTCGCCATTTTTTAGTGCTTGGGAACTCAATGGTGCTTATCCGCGTATTTTGAATGACCCACACAAGGGTAAAGAAGCCCAAAAAGTTTTTGATGAGGCGCAGGTTTATTTGGATAAAATTATTGCAGAAAACTGGTTTACTGCCAAAGCCGTCTTTGGATTGTTCCCAGCTGTTTCAACTGAAAATGATAGTGTGATTGTCTATCGTGATAACGAGCATACTGAAGAGATGACGCGTTTCCATTTTGTGCGTCAACAAACAGATAAAAAAGATAGGCGTGTTAATTTTTGCCTGAGTGATTTTATTGCCAAAGAAAACGATGCGGTGCGCGATCATATTGGTGGTTTCGTCGTGGGTATTTTTGGTGCAGAAGAAAAAGCCAAAGCGTTTGAGGCTGAGAATGATGATTACGCCGCGATTATGGTGAAAGTGTTGGCGGATCGTTTGGCAGAAGCATTGGCTGAAATGTTGCACAAAGCGGTGCGCACGAAACATTGGGGCTATGTAGCTGACGAAACATTAAGCAATGAAGACGTGATTAAAGAAAAATATCAAGGCATTCGCCCTGCCGCAGGTTATCCCGCCTGCCCAGAACACACGGAAAAAGGCACGCTCTGGCAACTTTTGGATGTTGAGAAAAACATCGACATGACAATCACTGAATCCTTTGCGATGTTGCCAACAGCTGCCGTTTCAGGTTTGTATTTTGCCAATCCTGAAGCGCAATACTTTATGGTTGGTAAACTAAACAAGGATCAAATCAACGATTATGCCGAACGCAAAGGCATGAGCATGGATGAAGCTGAGAAATGGTTGTCTCCGAATTTGGGCTATTAATACCTCAATATCGTTGCTCGAAACATCAAAGTGAAGCCCTTTTTATTTTGTCGGGAGAAGGCTATTAAAATGAGTTTTAAATAAATTGTTGACAGTATAAAAGACGGCGCTATATTTCGCCGCCCTCGCTGAGACGGCTTAGCTGTTTTGGTGATAGGATGTTCTTTACAATTTGTAATTTTTATTTGAGCTGTGGCCGCATCGGGTCTTCCATAATCTTTGATTATTGACTGACTAGATGAGGTTAACAGCGCAAGCGAACGTTAATTTTAGATAGTTTTAATCAAGTGATCGAGACTGGGATAAATATGTAAAAATATGTTTGAACTTTCTACGG
>JAUZQM010000034.1 GCA_030950985.1 Mariprofundaceae bacterium
ATGCCGAACGTATTTTTATTCATGAACTGATTAATAAGATTTCAATGAAATTCATGGTTAATACGAGCTGAAATAGCACTATTTTGGCGAAGGTATTGCTGATGGGTGTATAAATATTCATAATAAATTTGACAGTTTGAATTTTATTTTTGACAATATGAATATATTTTAAAAAAAAAGGATGGTTTCTAGATATGTCAATTAATATTTTTGTAAAAATTATGCCTCGAAGTTTTGTTAGTTTTAGATTGATTGCATTGTTGATGCTGGGGGTATTGTTTACTGGTTGCAGTGCTGGAGGCAGCTCCACAGCGTCGACTGGCACTACGACTGTCACCCCGGCTGTCACCCCGACTGTCACCCCGACTGTCACCAATAAAATTCCAGCAGCAGCAGCAACGGGTGTGAGTTTAAGTTCTAGTGTTAACCTGACCTTCTCAACTGCAATGAAGACAACGACCATCACCACTGCTAGCTTTACCCTGAAGCAGGGGGGAACGATTGTTGCTGGCACTATCAGCCATAATACGGGCAATATTGAAACCTTCATACCGAACTCCAACCTTTTGTACAATACCGTCTACACTGTGAGCGTATCCAATGGTATTACCGATTTGGCGAACAATGCGTTGGCTGCCGCTAGTTGGAACTTTACTACGGTTCCTGCAGCAACTTTTAATGTCGGTGGAGCGCTGGTTGGTCTTGCAGCAAACGCAACGATTGTATTGCAGAATAATGCTAAAGATAATTTATCTCTTACCGCCAACGGCGGCTTTACCTTTGCTACCAAACTAAAGGCAGGCGTACCGTATGCGATAACCATCCTGACTCAACCCGCAGGTAAGATCTGCACGGTCAGTAATGGTAACGGCACAATGTCTGCTGTAGCGATGGCCAATGTTACGGTGATATGTGCGCCCGCGAAACGACAAGCTGGTGGGATAGTGGGAATCCCTCTTACCCTTCAAAAAGTAGTTAGCACCCTTGCAGGTGGAGCGGGAATAACAGGCAGTACAAACGCTATAGGTACAGCGTCGCGGTTTAATAAGGCTTATGGAATAACAACGGATGGCACGAGCCTTTTTATAACGGACACTGTGAATCAGCTGATCCGTAAGGTTATTATCGCCACAGGGACTACTACGACTATTGCAGGAAGTACAGGGATAAAAGGTAGGGCAGATGGTACAGGCACAGCGGCACGGTTTAATAATCCTCAGGGAATAACAACGGATGGCGTGAACCTTTTCATAGCGGATAGTGGTAACCATAGTATCCGTCAGGTTGTCATCGCCACAGGCGTTGTTAGCACCTTGGTAGGTTCTACTACAGGGTTGTTTGGTCTAGTAGACGGGGTAGGCACAGCGGTGCGGTTTCAAGGTCCTGAAGGAATAACAACGGACGGTACGAACCTTTTCGTAACGGATACCCTTAATAACGTCATCCGTAAGGTCGTTATCGCTACAAAGACTGTTAGCGTCTTAGCGGGTTCTCTTGCAAAGCTCTCAGGTATAGCAAACGGGGTAGGCACAGCGGTGACGTTTAATAAGCCTCGGGGAATAACAACGGATGGCACGAACCTTTTCGTAGTGGATACTTCTAATAACAGCATTCGCAAGATTATCATTGCTACAGCTACTGTGAGCGTCTTAGCAGGTTACAACGGAGTAGGTATCGCAAACACTCCAACTACTACGGGTGTGAACCGGTTTCGCTTTCCTTGCGGAATAACAACGGATGGCACAAACCTTTTTATGACGGATACGGGTAATAATAATATTCGCCAGATTATCATCGCTACAGGCGCTGTTTCTCTGGTTGCAGGCAGTCCTGGTGCAGGGGCAGTAATAGGCACAGCAAATGGTGTAGGCACAGCCGCGCGGTTTAATATTCCTAATGGCATAACAACAGATGGAACAAGCCTTTTTGTAGTCGATAACTTTAATAGCACTATTCGTCAGGTTAAGTAACCGTACAACGACTTATGACTGACCCATGAAAATTAAAAGAAGAAGGGGTCTTCATATATTTAGAATGCCTTGCTTGGTTTTGATAGCGAGGAGGTTTTTTCGCGAAGCGGGAGAGCGTCCTCGTTAATCATTGATGTACATTCTTTGATGAAAAATAAAGCTCATCCTCGAAATATTTTATTTTCTCGATTAAAAAAAATCTTGGCTATACGGCTTGAGCTAGGTTACAATAGTTATTTTGTCGTGGCAAAAGCCACACTTCTAAATGATCCTGAATAGTTAAGTCTTTACTTTAATTTTAACGCTTGAAAGACCTCATCTGCATGAAATGATGAACGAACTAGTGCGCCCGAAGCCACCATGCCAAAGCCTTTTTTCTCAGCCAGATACTTGAGTTCATCAAATTCTTCAGGCGTCCAATATTTCATGACAGGATGATGTTTTTCACTAGGACGTAAATATTGTCCAATGGTTAAAATATCAATGCCTGCTTCACGCATATCATCCATGACTTGTAAAATTTCATCCCGTTCTTCACCCAAGCCGACCATCAAACCTGATTTGGTTACAATATTGTCATCCATTTCTTTGGCGCGTTGCAGTAAGCGAAGGGATGTGAAATAACGCGCACCAGGCCGAACTGAACGATATAAACGTGGCACAGTTTCTAAATTATGATTAAAAATATCAGGTTGAGCATCCATAATGGTGTTCAAACAACTGCTTGGTTTTCGCTGAAAATCAGGCGTAAGGATTTCAACCGTAACATCGGGTTGATGGGTTTTAAGTTCACGAATCACGGTGGCGTAATGTGCTGCTCCACCATCTTTTAAATCATCACGATCGACGGACGTAATGACGACATGTTTAAGCCCGATTTGAGCGACTGCTTTGGCAAGATTGCGGGCTTCATGCGGGTCAACAGCGTCAGGTCTCCCCGTCGCAACATCACAAAAAGCACAGGTTCTTGTACAGACACGACCTAAAATCATAAAGGTCGCAGAACCTTGTTTCCAGCAACTACCAATATTGGGGCAGGATGCTTCTTCACAGACAGTATTTAACTTTAAATCACGCATCATTTGGGCGATTTTTTTGTATTCAGGCGACATGGGCGCGCGGACTTTTAGCCATGCGGGTTTACCTGTCATTGGCAAACCTTCAGATTCAATTTGGATAGGGATAATTTTACGACTCATGGCGCGAAGTATATCCATCATCGTAGCTGCTATGAAGCATTCATAACCTATGGCAAGCTTTCGGGCTTGATGGTACGTTCATGGTCGAATTATTACATGTTCGTTTGAAACGTTAGTTTTATGCCGCGAACGCTACCTTTATTTGGAGTTATTATGTCATTATCACAACCATCCATTGGCACACCGTTATCCGCCACCGCTACCCGTGTTTTACTTTTGGGTTCGGGTGAATTGGGCAAAGAAGTGGCGCTTGAATTACAACGTTTGGGTGTGGAAATTATTGCGGCGGATCGTTATGCCAATGCCCCTGCCATGCAGGTCGCTCATCGTTCTTATATAGTCGATATGTTGGATGGGGAAGCTTTGCGAGCCGTCGTGGAGAAAGAACAACCCCATTTAATTGTGCCAGAAGTGGAAGCCATTGCCACAGATACGCTTATCGCATTGGAGCAAGAAGGTTTTAACGTGATTCCTTCTGCCAAAGCCACGAATTTGACCATGAACAGGGAAGGTATTCGACGTTTGGCTGCGGAAACCTGTGCTTTGCCGACATCAGCATACCAATTTGCAGATACGCTTGAGCGTTTTAGAACAGCGATTGCATCGATAGGTATGCCATGTGTGGTGAAACCCATCATGAGTTCATCGGGCAAAGGGCAATCGGTGCTTCGTTCCCATGATGATATTGAGAAAGCATGGGTTTATGCCCAAGAAGGTGGACGTGCAGGCAAGGGTAAGGTGATTGTTGAGGCGTTGGTTGATTTTGACTATGAAATCACCTTGTTAACGGTGCGCCATCGGGATGGCACAAGTTTTTGTCAGCCGATTGGGCATGTGCAAAGGGATGGTGATTATCGTGAATCATGGCAACCTCAATGCATGTCCGCTTCGACCTTGGCGACATCAAAAGCGATGGCGAAAACCATTACAGAAGCCTTGGGTGGTTATGGTTTATTTGGTGTGGAGCTATTTATTAAAGGTGATGATGTGCTTTTCAGTGAAGTGTCCCCTCGTCCGCATGATACAGGCATGGTGACGTTAATATCACAGGATTTGTCAGAATTTGCCTTGCATGTTCGTGCTATTTTGGGCTTACCCATTCCCAATATCGTACAACATGGAGCATCAGCATCGTTTGCCATCGTGGTTGAAGGTGAATCGAAACACGTTCATTTTGGCAAACTTGCGGAGGCATTGAAAGAACCTGATACACAAATTCGCTTGTTTGGTAAGCCTGAAGTATCAGGAAAACGACGTATGGCTGTGGCATTGGCACGCGATGAAGATGTGACTATGGCGCGGGCGAAAGCCAAACGTGTGGGTGAAAGCATCAAGATAACATTATAAGCCCAGTGGAACTTTCTCTTTTGTTATGCATTCCTTTAGGGGCGTGTGTTGGTTTAATAGCAGGTTTGTTTGGTTTGGGTGGTGGTGCTGTCATGGTGCCAAGTCTGACCTTGCTGTTTTTATGGCAAGGTATGAATGCCAATGATGCGGTTCATATCGCATTGGGTACATCGATGGCATCCATTGTCATGACATCATGGGTAAGTATGCGTCAACACCATGCGAAGGGTGGTGTGCGATGGGATATTTGGCGTCAATTATTACCGGGCGTGGTCTGTGGCATATTTCTAGGCACGTTTTTGGTGTTCCATTTGGATGGGCGCTATCTTAGTTGGATGTTTGCATGTTTTATGGCGTATGTGTCATGGAATATGTTTTTTAGCGTTCGCTTTGAAAGACATCATCATGGATTGAAACGATGGCATTTACTCACCGTGGGAAGTGGTATTGGTAGTATATCAGCCTTACTTGCCATTGGTGGTGGTACGATGAGCGTGCCTTTTTTGAGATGGCAAGGTGTAAATATGCGTCAAGCAATCGGCACATCAGCAGCCTTAGGTGTGCCTATTTCATGTTTAGGGACATTCGCGTACATGATGTTTTCAAACCATCATTCGGAAGCAATGGGCTTGTGGGGCTTGGTCAATATACCAATGGTGCTGATTATATCAGGAGTGAGTCGATGGACAGTGACTTATGGTGTGGCTTGGGCACATCGGCTTGATGAACAGCGATTAAAGCGCCTGTTTGCAGTGTTGTTGATGGTGCTAAGTTTGAATATGATTTATGTGTCTAGCGGATAAACCCCACAGCTGTTCACTATGTATTGCTCGAACAGTTGTGGGATTTTCTAAGGGTTCGTGTGTGTTATAACGCAGTCGTTTAAAGACCCTGATGGATATAAAGACCGCGTGCAATATCGCCAATACTCACCATGCCAACAAGTTTTCCATTTTCAGTGATTGGCATACGACGTAAGTTTTTGACACCCATAAAGGAAGCGGCTTTCAAAACAGCGCAATCAGCTTCAATACTTAATGGATTCTCTGTCATGACTTCTTTGACTTTCATGCAGAGTACTTTTTTATAGTTGTCTTCCATCGTTTCAAAATCACGCGCATGGACTGCATCATGCACATATTCGCCAAAATTGGGGTAAAGCGGAAGCATGGTATCTCGAATGGTCACAATACCGATGAGATTTTGTTGATCATCCAACACTGGAATAGAGCCACAGCGTCGCATGACCATTTTTTCAGTAATTTGGCGTAAGCTATCATTTTCATTACATGTAAGAGGTGTGTGTGTCATGACATTAGAAACTTTCATCGCGAATATCCTTCTTCATTATTTTAATATGAGCTACAAAGATTAGGAATGTATTAGATTGCTAACCCATAGCGTACTGTGCAGGAATAGCCCATAAAAGAAAGAAGATAAGTGATGAAATTAAGGGAAAGGTTGTCGTTTCATTTGGAACCATTGTGATAAGTCAATGGCTTTAGTGGTTAATAAATTTCCTCGCAAACCTTGATTAACCATTGATGATAGTAAGGTAAAATGTGATGAGCGACTTGAGATATGGGATAAGTTTTCTTGAGCTTGTGGCAAGTGCTTACTTGCTTGTTGTAACAAAGATTTAGCTTGTTTGAGATTTTTGTGAATACCTCGCCCATGCAGGTACATATATGCCAAAGTATTTTGGGCAGGGGCATAACCTTGGTGTGCAGCTCGTTGATACCATTGCACAGCAAGCTTATCATTTTGAGAGATGCCTCTGCCACTACGATACATATTCCCCAAATTGAATTGGGCTATAGTATAGTTTTGTTGAGCGGCTTGTTGATACCAATAGTGCGCACGTTGAAAATTCATGTTGACTGTAGATTCAATATGAGCAAGCATATTTTGACTCTGGGCATCGCCTTTTTTTGCTAAGGATGTGAGTAGTTCTATGGCATGATCAATATCCAGAGAAAGACCATCGTCGCCCTGATATTCTAACATCGCAAGGTTATAAGTAGCATCAATATGACCATGTTTGATCGCACGTTGATAATATTGAATTGCTTTTGGAATATCTTGATGCACGCCTTGACCTTTCGCGTAAAAAAGTCCTAAAACAAAAGAGGCACGGTGATTACCTTTGCTTTCAGCCTGTTGTAGCCAATAGACTGCTTTATCGTCATGTGCGTAATCAGTGAGGCCACGTGTTTCCATAATTGCAAGATTGAATTGGGCTTGAGAATCAACATTTTGAACTTTTTCAAAATAGTGTCTGGCTTGCTTCATATCTACTGGTACACCACGCCCTAATGCATACATGACACCTAAATAATTGCTTGCAGCCACATCTCCCAAGTCACTGGCGCGTTTAAACCATTGAAAAGCGGCGGTGTCATTGATGTCGCCATTTAAACCTTCCGCTTCGATAATACCCAAGTTTCGTGTGGCACTGACGTTCCCTTCTTGTGCTGCACTCTTTAAGATTTCCACGCCCTGTTGGCTATCTTGAGTCGTTCCTAAGCCTAAAACCATCAGACATCCTAAGGCTGATTTTGCTTGGCTACTGCCAGCTTGACCCGTGACGCGATACCAATGAAATGCCTGCTTTATATCTTTGGCAACGCCTTCACCCTTTAAAAGCATAGATGCAATGCTTTCGCTCGCTTGAATATGGTGATGTTGGGCGGCTTTTAACATCCATTGGTATGCTTTTTTTGGATTCTTTTTGCTAATCGTGCCTTGGCGATAGATGTTCGCTAAGAGGTACATGGATTGAAGTTCACCATGTTGCGCTTGTTCTTTGATATGAGATAGAACAGATGTCTCGAGTGGAAGCAACTGTTTTAGCTGTTGATGTTGTGCTTTTAATAGCCAAGTCAGTGCTTTTTCACTGTCTTTCGGTGTATTGCGTGCATCGTTAATGGTGATTAAGTGAATGATAGCTTGGCTCATGCCTTGTTTGGCAGCCTCATCAAACCAATGTTCATACGTGTTATTTTTATGTTCTTTTTCTAAAAGTAAACCCAGTTGGTATTGGGCTTTGGCAAAATCTTGTTGTGCAGCTCTAAGCAACCAAGGTTTTGCATCTTGTAGATCTCCATCAGCAATTTGTTGATGGATATACATCATAGCTAAAGCATATTGAGCTTCTGCTTTGCCTTGAGCCGCAGCACTTTGATACCAATGTGCTGCATCATCATAACGTCCATCTTCAAATGATGATTGCCCCAAAGAAAAAGCATGCGGATCATGGAAACTTTTTTTGGAACTTGAAATTTCCCATGTTAATGCGCTGCCTAAAGCCAAAATGACAAGTAACCCTGCGATCACAAGTTGCCCGCCTGAGATTTCTTTTTTTAAGATGCCAGATGTTTCAGTGCTATCACTTGCGTCATTCATGTGAATTTATAATATGGATTCATGTCTCACCTTTCTTCTTTCTCCAGTAAACCCAATTACATCATAGGTATCATGTCTGGTACATCATGTGATGGTATTGATATTGCAATCATGGATGTCAGTCATTTGAAATTGGCTCACTTTGCAACGCATCCGTTACCGCGCGAATTTCGTGAACCCATTATTCATCTTGCCAGCCCAAGTTTTAATGAAATTGACACACTTGGCAATCTTGATCGAGCTTTGGGGGTGCTATTTGCCCAAGCTGTACTGCAAACACTCGAAGAATCAAGTATTCCTAAAAGTAGAGTGCTTGCTATTGGAAGTCACGGGCAAACGATTCGTCATCGACCCAGTAACGTGCATGGTGATTATCCGTTTACCTTGCAAATTGGGTGTGCTGCCACCCTCTCAGAGATGACACATTTGACGGTGGTCTCGGATTTTCGTCGCCGAGATATGGCAGCTTTGGGGCAAGGCGCACCGCTCGTTCCTTTTGCCCACCAACAGCTTTTTTCGCTTGCGCAACAAAAAACAACGGCCATTGTCAATATTGGTGGTGTGGCAAATATCACCCTATTTTATGCCGATGGACGGGTACAAGGCTTTGATACTGGACCAGGAAATATGATTATGGATGCGTTAATCTTGCAGTGGAGTGATGGGCGACATGCTTATGACCAAGATGGACACTTAGCAAGTAGCGGTGTTGTTTGTCAAAGCTTATTGGATAGCTTGTTAGAACATCCTTTTTTACAACAAAAACCACCCAAATCCACAGGACGTGAAGATTTTGGTGAAGCGATTGTTGATCACATTATGGCATGGGAAGGTCTTTCAGATGCCGATCTCATGGCGACAGCATGCGCTTTTACAGCACAAAGCATTGCGATGAGCATCAGCTTGTTGGATGAACGCCCTGAACAATGGTTTGTTTGTGGTGGTGGGGTATCCAATGGGTGTTTATTGGCGATGTTGCGCGAATGTTTATCTCCAGATTATGTGGGTACAACAGCCGAGTTTGGCATCAGCGCAGATGCCGTGGAAGCCTTGTCTTTTGCAGTATTAAGCAAATATACCTTGTTAGGTAAAGCGAATACTTTACATGGCGTGACGGGTGCAAGTCATGATGTTTGTGGTGGTCAAATCACCCCTGGGGACAATTGGTCGCAGGTATTACAATGGATTCAACAACAATAAGGCATAGTTTTTGCTGCTATGAACGTATGCAGCAACGTATTTCGACACGAGAGCATAGTTTACAATTGATGTATGAGACGCATGAGTTATTGATATTACCAGAACGCTTTCTGGAAATACGAAGCTTATTGAGTCAAATCCATGCAAGTGCGAACGCTTTGGCACATATTGTTGAAACCGATGTGATGATTTCAGCAAGCCTATTAAAAATTGCCAATTCATTGTCTAATATTCGTGGATGGGTGGAAACATCCGAGATTTTGCAACCGTTGTTGAAAGAAATGATAGCGTAGTTCAAGTATAAACGTATCCATGTAGAACTTGGACTGATTCAAGCGATGTCTTTTTAAGGATTTTTTTTCAGGGCGACATGCCCACTCAATTTTGGCAATATGCGCCCCACATACGACGTATGAGATGAATAACAATATATAGCCCTAAGTAGCTGTTGTTATACAATACTCGTGTGGTGATATAAAAATTGAGGAGAAAATAAAATGAATATCTCATGTTTTTTTAAATTATGTGGACTTGCTTTGGTGTTTTCCTTGTTGGGTTATGCCGCACAACCGCTATTTTCAGGTGCTCCAGCAGCCTCGTTATTGGCAACAGGCTTATTTTTAGGCACGTTGTTGGGTGGTGTGACGGTTGCGATGTATACGAAAAAATCCATGCCTTCAAATACACAGCATTCATCCGAATCACACCAACTCGATGGTCATGTATTATACGTCGGTAATGTGCCTTTTAATGCAAAAGAAGCTGAAATTCAGCGCTTATTTGAAGCTTATGGCGAAGTTAAAGCGATTCGTATGGTCACTGGTGGCCCGAATAAACGTCCGAAAGGTTATGGCTTTATTGAAATGGATAAAGCGGGTTCGGAAGCAGCCTTGGCATTAAATGGTAAAGAATTTGCGGGACGAAAATTACGCGTGAACTCAGCAAAAAATAAAACCAATTAAGCGTTAAACCATAATTGCTCGATTTTGTTGGGCTTGGTCACTCGTTTATCGAAGGCGTAGGAGAGACCGACATGGAATGGATCAAAGTATTTCATATTGTCATGATGGTATCATGGTTTGCAGGCTTGTTTTATCTGCCTCGCTTATTTGTGAATCATGCGGCATGTACCCATCAAGATATTTCAGAACAATTGAGCGCGATGGAAGGGCGATTGTATCGCTTTGTGACTCCGATGATGTGGCTCACGTTGTTATCAGGCTCAACGTTAGCATGGATGCAGTGGGATTATTTACAAAGTGAGCCGTGGTTTTATCTGAAAGTGGCAACGGTTTCTTTTTTGGTGGTATACCATGTTTATTGTGGCTATTTAATCAAAACCTTTGCCGAACAAAAGAATCAACGCTCACATGTTTTTTATCGTTGGTTCAATGAAGCACCAGTTTTAGCTTTGGTTATTATTGTGATAATGGTCATTGTGCGACCCTTTTAATCGCTAATAATTCTGCTTCACAAGGGAGTGGCGCTAAATTCAATCTTGCAGTGGTGTAATAGGCCATACTGGCTGCCCCTGAAGATCATGTAGTTCTTGATGCCAGATGTCTCTTATATGGTCTTTTACTTCTGGAGACAGTGTGACGTAATCAAGATTCTCAGAAAATAAATCGCCGTCTTGATAGCACCAGTTAAAGAAAGAGAGAATTTTTTGTGCTATGACTGGATTACTTTGGAGTTTATACATGATAATAAATGTTGCACCAACGATGGGCCATGTTTTTTTACCAGGTTGATTGGTGAGGACAATATCAGCCCCTTTTTCTGACCAGTTCACAAACCTTGCTGCAGCTTTAAAGTTTTGGGTGGTGGGCTTGACAAAATAACCGTCATGATTTTTTAAAAGAGCATAGTCGACGTCACTTTGCATAACATAAGCATACTCAGCATATCCAATGCTACCAGGTGTTTGCTGCACTTGCTGAATTACACCATTATTACCGATAGCAGCATGACCAACAGGCCAATTAATGAGTTTGTTGACGCCGAATTTATCTGACCAAACAGGGCTAACTTTGTTTAAATAATTGGTAAAAATCCATGTGGTTCCTGAACCTTTGGTGCGGTGGACGATAGAAATAGGCAAGTTAGGTAAGGTAAGATTGGGGTTGATCTGAACCAACACTGGATCATTCCATCGTGTAATTTTACCTAGGAAAATATCAGCCAAAATGGGACCTGTTAGCATCAGTTCAGCGGTTTTAATACCAGGGATATATATCACTGGCACAACACCGCCCAAAACAGTTGGAAATTGAATGAGTCCATATTGATCCAGTTTGGCTTGCGATAAAGGGGCATCAGATGCGCCAAAATCAACAAGGTTTTGTTCAATACGTCGAATACCTCCACCAGAACCCGTTGGATTGTATTCAAGTTTAAAATCATTCAGTCGACCATGCCGTAATGCCCACCATGTATAGAGGGGGTAAGGGAACGTTGCACCTGCTGCATGGATTACGGTGGTTGCTTTGGCGGGTGTTATACCATTTAGCAGGCAGAATAAGGGTATGATAATAAAAGCGTATTTATTTAACAATTTGAGATCCTTTGTATTTGACTGAATGAGCTAGATAGAATGAATGAGCTAGATAGAATGAAATTAAACCAGTATCAAACAACAGTGTCAAGAAGGGAGGGATAAAAGTGAGGGGATTCTAGCCCCCCCCGCGACATAAGTGCATAGAAGAGACTATATTTCGTTTATTTATGATGATGGCTGGTGTTATCGCGAGGGTACTCAAAATTATTACAATACGCAGTTATAGACTTTGCTGAAGACCATACTTGCAGGGCTATCGCGGCGAAAGCCCATTAGTTAGTCAGTAGGATGCAGCAATAAACTGATTCTCACCCAAGCATCATAATCCAATTGTTCGGCGCGTTGACTGGGTGCAATATCAATGCTTTCAAAACGCTCAGCTGTGATAAGACCTTTGAAATTATTGAGAATGGTTTTACGACGATGCGCAAAACCTTGTCGTACCGTGGTTTGTAAATGTTCAAAAGGACAAATGGGTATTTGACCATGTGGTGAAAAAAGTAACACCACAGAATGCACCTTGGGTGGAGGAGAAAAAGCACCGGGGGCAAGCAATAAAAGTCGTTTAACATGGTAATGATGGCGCGCCAATACAGATAAACCGCCATACGTTTTACTGCCCGGCCCTGCCATAATACGATCGCCAACCTCACGTTGATACATCAAGACCATGCCACCTGATAGTGAGTGACTTGCCAGCTGTGCGGTCAAAGGACCACTGATATTGTAAGGCAAATTACCTGCAATCCACTCGGGTTGTTGCTTTTGCACACTGTCATGCAGAACTTTCAGCACATCACCATGAATCACCTCAAGTTTATCACATGTTTGGCTTTTTTCTTGCCACATATCCGCAAAACGGTCATCTTTTTCAATGACGGTTAAATGCCCAACACGTTCCAATAAAGCTTGGGTAATCGCACCTGGTCCCGGCCCAATTTCAATAACGTTGGAGGCTTCGGGTAAAGCCATGGCGATTTTTTGAATGGCATGTTGATCGTGTAGGAAATGTTGACCCAGTGCTTTCTTGGCTCGATGTTGTGTATTGATTGTCATCTTAACGTACCCAACCTTGTATTTGTTGTTCAATCACCCTCTTTAAAGCCTGAATATGATCATTTTGAGCATTTAGAGCAGCAATGTAACGCAATGCTTTACCCCCGGATTCAATAAAATAATCACGATTTTCCACAGTAATTTCTTCGAGTGTTTCCAAACAGTCCACAGAAAATCCGGGGCAAATCACATCGACTGTTTGCATCCCTTCTTTACCCCATCGGGTTAAAATATCCGAGGTGTAGGGTTGCAGCCAAGGCTCTCGCCCAAAGCGTGATTGAAAGCTTAAGAACCATTCATCTTCTTTAAGTCCTAGGAGTTGGCTTAGTAATTGAGCTGTTTTTTTGCAATGGATGGGGTAAGGGTCGCCTTGCTCAGCATAACGTTGGGGAATGCCATGAAATGACATTAAAAGTCGATCGGCTTGACCGTGTGTTTTCCAATGGTTACGCACACTTGAAGCAAGCGCAGAAATGTAAGATGGATGATCGTGATAACTATTAATCATACGTAATTCAGGCACATAACGCCATGTTTTCAGTACATCTGCGATGGCATCAAAGGTCGAACCTGTGGTTGTTGCTGAATATTGAGGATAAAGCGGAAAAATAAGGATTTTACCACACCCTTTGGCTTGCAGTTTTTCTAAACCCGATGCAATGGATGGTTGACCATAGCGCATGGCAAGCTCTACAGAAGCCGTGTCGCCGAATTGGTCTTGCAGCTTCTGTTGTTGCTGGAGACTGTATTTCATCAAGGGTGAACCTTCATCCGTCCATACACTTTGATAAGAACGTGCTGACTTGGCAGGGCGAATATTGAGAATCACAAGATTGAGCATGCACCACCATACAAGACGGTTCATTTCAACCACGCGAGGATCCGATAAAAACTCTTTTAAGTAACGTCGTAACGCTGAAGGTGTGGGGGCATCGGGTGTGCCAAGGTTGGTCAGTAAGATGCCAATTTTTTGTTTTTGTTGCATGAATAATCCTTGTATCGCTGTTTTAAACCAGTGGGTTGTTGGCGCGTTGCCAATCGATGACACCATTAGACTCAATGGAAACACGCATGACAATGCCTAAGGCAGTGATCATCGTCAGTAAGGCTGAACCACCATAACTAATAAAGGGCAAAGGCACACCAACGACAGGTAAAATACCCGAGACCATGCCGATATTGATAAACGCATAAATCATGAAAATAGCACTGATACCTGTGACCAGTAGTGAACCGAAACGAGTATGGGCATGGTGGGCAATGGATAGCATGCGAGAAATCAACATGGCATAAAGAATCAGTAAAATACTCACACCCAAAAGTCCAGCTTCTTCGGCGAACACGGAAAAAATAAAATCAGTGTGTTGTTCAGGTAAAAAATGCAGACGAACTTGTGTTCCTTCAAGAAACCCTTTGCCCAAAAGACCGCCTGAACCAATGGCAATCATTGATTGAATCACATGATAGCCAGAGCCCAAGGGATCACTTTGAGGATCGATAAAGGTTAACACACGTTGCTTTTGATAATCATGCAAATGACCCCAAAGAAAATAGCCAATGATGGGGCTTGCCGCTAGTGCAGCAAAAAACCATCGCCATGCAAACCCTGCAATCATCAACATGACAATAGCGGCAAACAGTAAAACCAACGTTGTACCCAAATCAGGTTGAATGACAATCAATGCTGCTGGTGCACCACATAAAACAACAGCAACCAAGAAGTTTTTCCAAGTATTGGGTTCTCGTGAGGCAAACCAGTGTGCTAACACCAACATAAGTGCCCATTTCATCATTTCTGACGGTTGAAAAGAAACCACGCCCAAATCCAACCAACGCCTTGCGCCCATATGTACATCACCAATGATGGGAACCAAGGCAAGGCATAAAAGCGATACGATATAAAAAGGCCAAGCAATTAAACCAAGGCTGCGTAAAGGCAAAAAACACAGGCTAAAAAAAACGATGAGCCCAACGCCCCAATAGATACATTGTTTTTGAAAAATAGCATGATCACCTTGATAAACAGCGGCATATAGTACAGTAAGCCCTAATGTTGCAATGGACAGTAAACAAAAGATGAGGAATTTATCTAATTTATAAAGGGTTTCAGTGAACATTGACGGCTGCCTTATGAGAAGCTTCTTGTTGCTCCAATTCGTGAATCATTGCCAGTGCAACAGGTCCCGCAGCACTGCCACCATGCCCCCCATGTTCAACGATAATGGCAAAAGCAATCTTGGGATGGTCATACGGTGCATAACCCATAAACCATGCATGATCTTTGTGGCTATCTCGTGATGGAATTTTGCTTTTGTGTTCATCATCTTGAGATATACCGACCACTTGAGCTGTGCCTGTTTTGCCCGCAATTTTCCATGGAGAATGGCGAAGTCGATAGTAGGCAGTGCCACCGGGTTTATTGGCAACGTCATACATGCTTTGACGCACACGTTGGAGGTCATTTTTGGGTATATCGATATGGCGAATGACTTCCGCTTTTTTACCTAACTCCAAGTGAGGTTTGAGAATATCACCACCATTGGCAATAGCGGCTGCAAAGCGAGCAACCTGAATGGGCGTGACCGTTATTTGCCCTTGTCCAATGGCTGTAATCATGGTTTCACCGCGTACCCAAGTACGTTTGCGACCATTGTGTAATTGTTGAAGGGGTGGAGCGAGATGACCTCGTGATTCTTGATGCAATAAAACACCTGTTTTCTTACCAAACCCCCAAGCGAGTGCTTCTTGACGTAAGGCAGGCATACCCAGCTGGTCGCCCAACTCATAAAAATAGACATCGCAAGAATGTTGTATGGCATCGTGTAAATTCACACGACCATGCCCAGTCCGCTTCCAGCAACGCAATTTTCGATCAGCCAGTTGAACATATCCGGGGCATTGCGTATGACCGCGTGCCAATTTGCTATGATGGCGAAGCCCAGCAAAGGCAGGTATCATTTTCCACACTGAACCAGGGGGGTAAGCCGCTTGAATTGTCCGATTGAGTAACGGTCGTTGAGGATTATTTAACCATGATGACCATTCTTCTTGCTCTAAGCCTAAGGTAAAGTGATTGGTATCAATACCGGGTGTGCTCAGCAAAGTGAGGATTTCGCCTGTATGCACATCCATCACGACGACTGCGCCAGTACGTCCTTTCATGGCTTTGGCAGCCGCTTGTTGTAAACGAATATTGAGACTTAAATGAATGTCTTGCCCCATTTCTGGAGGTGTTTGTTTTAAGACAGCGACGCGACGATTAAAGGCATCGACCTCTTCTTGTTGATTGCCTAAAGTACCATGAAGTCGTTGTTCAAAAATACGTTCCAAACCACTGCGTCCAACATGTTCGTTGCGCAAGAAGCCTTGCCGAACATCTTCAGGGCGTGCCAATGATAAATAACCAATCAAATGCGATGTGAGTGCTTTATAAGGATAATAACGATGCGTGCCTGCTTTAACATCAATGCCTTGTAGGTGGTGAAGATGCGCAGATAAAGGCGCAATTTGTAGCCATGTCAATTTATCTGCCAATAAAACAGGGCGATCCTTGCGTGATTTTTTGATACGTTTCTGAATGCGGCGAAGTTGTCGAGGTGACCAATGCATAAACTCAATGAGGCGTGCCATGGTTTGCTTTATATCATCGACACGTTCGGGAATCATGGATATTTGATATGAGACATGATTCACTGCCAAACCGTTGCCAAACCGATCTTCAATACTGCCGCGTGTGGCTAGAATGGGGACGACATTTAGTCGATTTCTCTCGGCTTGAAGCAGTAAACCATCATGTTGCATCCATTGTAAATATACCATGCGTGATAACAATAACAGCATCAAAATAAAGACTGAAAGTTGTAACAGGGTGATGCGCGTATCGAAACGCGGACGGATATTAAATTGGTTGAGCATGTTTTTGTGCCACAAAATACCAAACAACAGTAGTGAACATCATGGTTAACAGTACGGCTTGTGGTGACCAGTGCCAAAGCCATAAACTCATGGTGACAAGTATCATAATGATAAAGCGTTGCACCAAACTAGGCCCCGCTTGTACATCACTCCAAATCATCAGTAGAGGGGCTAGCATTATCCACGGTAGTGTCGCAAAAGGTGACCAGTGTAAGACTAAATCATGTAAGGCACTCCCCGCAAAAACCCAAGGCCAATAACCTCGGTGAGCGAGTAATGCTCCGAGTAAAAGACCCAGTGACCAATCAGGTTGAATAAAACTATCTGAAAAGGCTAAATTGAGTATGAGTCCTAGAATAGATAACAATAAGATGCTTTGTATCATGGTTTTACATGGGCAATAGGATGATGACGAGAAGCAATGGCTAACCAAGCTTCACGTTGCCAATGAGCAGTTGGAACAGCCTTTACTTTGGCAAATATACGCCCTGCCACAGGTTCAATATGAGTGACGTAAGCAACGGAAATACCCGGTGGAAATAGCCCTCCGGCACCGCTAGTTTGTAAAATATCGCCGACTTTGGGAGCTTGATTGAGGGGAATAAAGTCAACACTTAAATGGTCACCTTCACCTCGAACCAAGGCAGCCAAGGATGAATGAGGTAGTGTGACAGGTACGGCAATGGAGCCATCAAGAATGGTGCGAACCAGAGCCGTATGGGCTTGACTTTGATCAATTAATCCCACCAAGCCTGTGCGAGCAATGACCACATCATCTTGCTGTGATTGAGTTTCCAAAATAAGATGTTGACTCTTTTGTTCAGGGCTATGACCCAATACACGCGCTGCGCGCCATTGGTAACCTTGAATGTTTGATGTTTTTAGGAGTGAGCGAAGTTGTTTGTTTTCTTCTTGCAAGCTTTGGTTTTGTTGTTGTAGCGAACTTCCTTGCGCCATTGTTTGGCGTGCTTCAAGCAAGTCATGTTGTAATTGTTGACGCTCCTTGAACCATAAAGTGGCATCATCAATCCAATGGACAGGTGCTTGGATGATATCAAGTGCTTGAGCCAAACCCAGTGAAATTCTCTGACCTATTGGGAATTTTTCGACGGCATAAACGAATATTAGAATGCCAGCTAAAATCAAAGCGTATCGCCATGTATCATGCTTCTCTAGCAAAATTATTCCTCGAAAAGAACGCCCCGCATGCGATCCAATTCTTCTAGTACTCGACCCGCACCCAGTACGACACAATCCAAAGCGTTTTCAGCGACAGTGACGGGTAAACCTGTTTCTTCGCGTAATAATTGATCCAAACCCACTAGAAGTGCGCCACCACCCGTTAAAACAATACCTTTATCGACAATATCAGCAGCCAATTCAGGCGGTGTTTTTTCCAAACAAACTTTAACACCTTCAACAATAGCATTGACGGAGTCAGTGAGTGCTTCCAAAATTTCTGAATCATCTAAAAGCAATGTTTTAGGCACACCGTTGATTAAATCACGCCCTTTGACTTCCATATCACGACGTTCTTCTTGAGGATACGCACTCCCCAAGTTGATTTTAATGCGTTCAGCAGTTGGTGCGCCAACAAGCAAACTATATTTGCGACGCAAATGGTTGATAATGGCATCATCCATTTTATCACCACCGACACGTACAGAACGGGAATCCACAATGCCACCATAACTGATGACGGCAATTTCAGCTGTTCCTCCACCAATATCCACAACCATTGAGCCTGAAGCTTCGGTTACAGGAAGATCCGCTCCAATACATGCTGCCATCGGTTCTTCAATCAAAAAGACTTGGCGCGCACCTGCGGAAAGAGCTGATTCACGAATAGCACGGCGTTCTACAGGGGTTGAACCATAAGGTACGCAAATAACAATACGAGGGGCAAGACCCCAAGAACGCTTATGTACTTTGCGAATGAATTGTTTCAACATTTCTTCCGTAATCACAAAGTCAGCAATAACCCCATCTTTAAGCGGACGAATGGCAGAAATAGAATCAGGTGTACGTCCAAGCATACGTTTGGCTTCGGCACCTACGGCAAGAACCTTGCGATTATTGCGACCATTGCCTTCATAAACAGCGACGACAGAAGGTTCGTTGAGTACAATGCCTTCACCACGAACATAAATGAGTGTATTTGCTGTGCCTAAATCAATGGCAATATCACGTGAAAAAAGACCGAAAAAGTTTTGTAACATAATGTGGAGAACCTATTTAATGAAAGAAATGAAAGGAAAAATGAATGGCGCAGCATAGTTGCGGAATGCTTGAAGGTAAACCTTGCGCTTGACAGACGTTAAATAATTGATGTTACGGACTTTAATGAAAAAGAAGCTTCACCCTATGTTTAAGCGCTAATTTAACATGCTTAGAAAGTGCGACTTTAGCCACGCCCTGATACTTCATTCGGCGCGGCTAAAGCCGCACTTCCAGAAGGATGAACACACAGCAGTGTTCATCCCTAAAATTAGATAGTATGCATAACATCAGTTAAATAGCAGTGGTGATGGCTACATAATCAGTTAAAGTTCCGCTCATGCGTCAAACAGTTTATGTAGCAGAAATACATGGTGATGAAGCCTTGGTGATTAGCGAACGTGCCTCATCTTGTGGTAGTTGTGCAGGCAAAGCCTCCTGTAGTACCTTAGGTTCTTGGAAAGAAGGTTCGGGTAATGGGCGCATCCTTTCATTGCGTATTCAGAATACATTGAAAGCGCGTGTTGATGATGAAGTCGTCATTGAGGTCGCAGATGGATTGTTATTGAAAACAGCCTTTCGTTTGTATGCAATGCCCATGATTCTTTTTATCATGATTGGCGGATTGGCTTGGTTTCAAACACAGAGTGACGTGATGGCTTCCATCACGGGTATTTTCACAGTCATCATCTATTACGGATGGATCTGGAAACAAGGAACGCCTGAAGGTTTTGATGTCACTATGCTTGAAGTGAAATAGCAATGCTGAAAATTGATTTTTTTGCCTGTGATTGATTAGGAGATACTGAATATGAAGATTATTATTTTTAAGTTTACGTATGATCAGGTACTTCGTAGAAACGTGACACGAGCCCTTTATTTATCCATCTTTTTAGCATGAAAGTCCTATCTCCCTCTATCCCCAAAGCATCACAACAAGTTAGTATTAATTTAATCTCTGGAGAGACTCTTAAAGGTTATTTACGAGGTTTCTCATCATCGATGTATGAGCTACAGTTCCTTAGAGAAGGCGAAGGTGGTGAGGTGTTTGAGCAAACATTATTTACCAAAGATATTGTATATGTAGGGCAACACCGCAATAGCAGTGAAGAAAGTGTATTAACTCGTCAAGAACATAAATTAGAAGAGTTGAAAATCACCACGATTCACTCGGACACCTTTCATGTTCAGGTATATCCAACGTTGCCTTTGATCCCTGGTTTTTTTGCCATTAGTAACAACACCTTTACACCTTTTCAGCGTATTTTCTTTTATCGGCATGGTATTTATCTTGAAGAGCGTCCGGAAAAGTTAGGCGATTTGCTGATTAGTGAGAACTTAGCTTCACCACAAGATGTAAAAAAAGCACTGGATTTACAAAAAAAAGGAACACCAGCACTGGGCACTGTTTTAAAAGATCAAGGCAAAATTAATGCTAAAGATATCAAACATGCACTGGATGTGCAGCGACATCTAGATATTAAGTTAGGCGATATTTTAATGGAAAGAAAGCTGGTCACGCATGGGCAAATTACGGCTGCGTTGAAAGATCAGATTCGCTCCAAAAAACCCTTAGGAACGATATTTGTTGAACAGGGTATCATTACATCCAAAGACCTTTTATCAGCATTACATTTTCAAAAACGCCAAAAATTAAGGTTGGGTGAGATTCTTATTGAAGCCAATCTCATTACAGACATGGATTTAGAGCTTGCCTTGGAAGAACAAAAAATTCGTGGCATGCGTTTGGGTGAAATTTTATTAGTCACAGAAGTGATTACTGAAGATCAATTGCTATATGTACTGGCTAAAAAATTCAGGTTACCCGCCGTAGATTTAGACACATATAATATGAATGAGATGGCAGAAAGTGAAGTCAGGCGCAGTGTGATTGAAAAATTTAAAGTCTTACCCATTGATTCAGATAAGCATAGTTTAACCATTGCTTTAAGCGATCCTTTGGGCTTAGAAGCGTTTGATCAAATTGCTTTTGCAACGGGGAAAAAAATTCAAGAAGTGATGGTGAAAGGTTCGCAATTAAAAGAACGTATCGCTCATTATTTGGAAGAAGAAGAATCGAGTGAAGATTTATCGTGTGAATTTTTGCATCAAGATGGTGATATGGGGGATGAGGAGTACAGTGAACTAGAAATCACGCAGTCCACAGAAGATGCGCCGATTGTCCGTTTGGTGAACCGTATTATTAGCAATGGTTTAAAAAAAGAGGCATCAGATATTCATATTTTACCGCAAGCGAATAAAATTATATTGGCTTATCGTTTGAATGGGCAACTCATCTCTGAAAATGCGTTGGAGAAATCGTTGCATACCAAAATATCAGCTCGCATTAAAATTTTGAGTGGTATGGATATTTCCGAAAGGCGCATGCCACAAGATGGTCGTTTAATTTTAAGAGATGGCAAAAAGAAATATGAATTTCGTGTGTCCTGTATTCCCAATGCTTATGGTGAATCCTTGGTTTTGCGTATCTTAAATAAAGAGATGGCTGTTGATTTGAATATGTTGGGCTTGCGTGCTGATGATATTCAATCGTTGTCGAACATGGCCCATAAACCTTATGGATTGATGCTTGTGACAGGTCCTACAGGTTCAGGTAAATCGACGACCTTATTTGCAATATTAAAATCATTATCGGATATGCCTGTACATATTTTGACGGTTGAAGATCCTGTAGAATCGGAAATCAAAGGTGCGAATCAAATTCAAATTAACAATAAAATTGGTTTAACGTTTGCCCGTGTCTTGCGCAATGTTCTACGCCACGATCCTGATGTTATTATGATTGGTGAAATACGTGATGAAGAAACCGCTTCGATTGGTATTGAAGCAGCATTGACAGGGCATTTGATGCTTTCAACGCTGCATACGAACTCTGCGGTGGATACAATTATTCGCTTGAATGATTTAAAGGTGCCTAATTATTTAATTGCCCCTTCTTTATTGGGTGTGATGAGTCAGAGTTTATTGAAAAAGTTATGTTTGGAATGCCGAGAATTGATACCTCAAGAGGATGCTGCTTATGCCAAGGTCAATGATTTTGGTTTGGGTGAAGCGAAACAACTCTATCGGGCGGTGGGCTGTTCCGCATGTCATGAAACAGGCTATGCTGGTCGCGTGATGGCCTATGAATTATTGGTGGTGAATGAAACTGTGAGACAAGCGATTCATGATGGAATGACGGGTTCTGAACTGCAAAAAGTCGCTGTTGATTCGGGTATGATACCCAAAGTAGCAGCAGCATTTCAATTGGCTATCAATGGTGATATTGACTACAACGATTTTATTTATGCGGCCATGTAGGGATGAGTGATAGTTTGAACTTCAAGTGTGAAAGTATCGTCATGCCCGAATTCTTTTATCGGGCATCTAATGGTTGAACCCAAAGACCATCGACACAAGCCCTCGAGGGTGACGACGGAAGTGACAATCCTGCTCATATGCTAACGTCATACTTGAATGACTATAGTTTGAACTTGTTGTTGTGTTGGTGTTTTGTAGTTTGCAGGCATGACAACTGATACTTCTTCTTCCACGATACATATTATTGGCGCAGGTCTAGCAGGTTCAGAAGCGGCATGGCAACTGGCAAAGCGCGGCATCAAGGTGCGTTTGTATGAAATGCGCCCTTCAGTGATGACACCTGCCCATCAAACGGGAAACTGCGCAGAATTGGTTTGTTCCAATACCTTTCGAGCCGATCATTTGGAAAATGCAGTCGGTCTTTTGCATGAAGAAATGAGACGCATGGATTCCTTGATTATGGCATGTGGGGATGCGGTACGTATTCCAGCAGGCACAGCTTTGGCGGTGGATCGAGAACAATTTTCTGCGTTGGTAACAAAAAAACTACGAGATGAACCCTTGATTGAGTTCGTGGCAGGTGAAGTCACAAGCATTCCTTCGGATGGTTTGGTGTTGATTGCTTCCGGCCCTTTAACATCGGATGCTTTATATACGCAAATTAAAGAGCTAACAGGTGAAGACAGACTTTGCTTTTTTGATGCGATTGCACCTGTTTTAGATGCTGAATCTATCAATATGGATATGTGTTATTGGAAAAATCGTTATGATAAAAATGTCGAAGAAGGTGAAGCGGGTGATTATCTAAATTGCCCCATGAATAAAGCGCAATATCAAGCTTTTATTCAAGCCTTGGTGGATGCTGAAAAAGTGGCGTTCAAAGGCTTTGAAGATATTCCCTTTTTTGATGGCTGTATGCCGATTGAAGAAATGGCGGAGCGTGGTGAAGATACGCCGCGTTTTGGACCCATGAAACCTGTGGGTTTAGATCATCCTGAAACGGGCGAAAAAGCTTATGCAGTGGTGCAGTTACGCCGTGACAACCGTATGGGTAGTCTATTAAACATGGTCGGCTTTCAAACAAAAATGACCTATGGCGAACAAAAACGAGTGTTTTCCATGATTCCCGGATTAGAAAATGCAGAGTTTTTTAGGTTAGGCTCCTTACATCGCAATACATTTATCAAATCACCTGCTTTATTGGATGCAAGCTTACGTTTGAAAAAAGAACCGCGCATTTTATTTGCAGGACAAATCACAGGTGTGGAAGGTTATGTTGAATCCGCCTCGATGGGTTTGATGGCAGGACGTTTCTTAGCAGACATTGTGGCTGGTAAAGAGCCAGATGTACCCCCTTCTGATACAGCACATGGCGCATTGTTGGGGCATATCTCGGGTACACGTGTGGCTGATTTTCAACCCATGAATATCAATTTTGGTTTATTGCCTTCAGGTAAGAAACGTGAGGGTAAACGTCGATTCTCGCGTGCAGAACGTCGCCGCTCAGTCTCAGATGCTGCCTTAGATTCTTTGCAATGCTGGTTGAATAAAGATTCATAAGCATGCAATCCCTTAGCATTTCTTTCACAGAGTTGAATCATGAGACTTAAACAACTCGATATATCAGGCTTTAAATCTTTTGTGTACCCCACGCGCATTGCTTTGGCTGAAGGTATGACGGCGATTGTCGGTCCAAATGGTTGTGGAAAATCCAATATTGTGGATGCGATTCGTTGGGTTTTAGGGGAACATTCTGCGCGTCAACTGCGTGGTGGGGTGATGGAAGATTTAATTTTCCAAGGCTCGGATACCCATGCGCCTGTTGGTATTTGTGATGTTGAACTTACCTTTACGGTGCAAAAAGGAAAACTATCGCCGCCGTATCATGAGATGGAAGAAATTCGTATTCGCCGTCGTTTGGTTCGAGATGTGGGTTCGGATGCCTATATCAATGGTAAACCTGTTCGTTTGCGAGATATTGTGGATATTTTCTTGGATACAGGTGTTTCAACGCGAGCCTATGCCATTGTTGAGCAAGGTTCGATTGCACGTATGATTACAGCCAAACCAGAGGAACGTCGCCAACTTCTGGAAGAAGCCGCAGGGGTGATGAAATATCGTTCGCGGCGTAAAGAAGCCGAACAAAAGATGAAAAGCACGCAAAACAATATGGAACGCATCTTGGATTTACTGGAAGAAGTGCGCAAACAGTGCCAAAACTTAAAACAGCAAGCGACACGAGCTGAACGTTTCAAAACCATGCAAGATGACCATGAAAACTTGTCTCATAAGGCATTGGCATTGCGTTTTGTGCATCAAAAACAGGTTTTAGATGATTTGCAAACGAAATGGTCTTTAGCCAATCAAGCCGTGGAAGAACGTATTCATATGCATCAACAAAGTGAATTAAAAGTGGCACAACTGCGGCGTTCATTGGTGATGCACGAAGAAGAAGTCCAACACGCTCAAGATGAATTGCGTCAACGAGATCAGCAATTATCGGAGTTACAACGCCAAGCGGAACGTTTATCGGGCGAACAACGCTTGTTGGAAGAGCGGCGGCAAGTTTTAGACAATCGTATGGACGAAGCAGCATCACGGCAACACTTGTTGGAAGCAGATATAAGTGAGGTGGAAGAACAATTATCGGCGCAACATGATGATGATTTGCAAGAAGATTGTCAGCGTTGTTTGGCACAGGTGGACGTGGCGCAAGAGCATGTGCAAGAAGCGCGCGAACAACGTGATGACTTATTGCGTCATTATGAACAACTCAAAGCTCAACATCAGGCGCAGTTGCAGCAACAAGTGCAAGTGGATCAACAGCTCCAGCGATTAGATGTGCAAACAGCAACCTTGCAAGGTCAGCACGAAAGCTTGCAAACGCAACATGATGAACATCAACAACAATATGAGCAGGCAGAAGCCCAATATCAGCAAGCTGAAAAACAACATGCCGATATGGTGTTTAGTTTCGATGCGGGACAAGAGCAAGAACAACAGCTGCGTGATAAACAAGGTGACGCATCACAAGAGTCTCATCAAGCAGAGCAAGAACTTCGGCAAATACGGGGTGAAATGAAGGAGCTGCAAGCTCAACTGGCACAGCAAAATATGTCGGAAGATATTCGAGTGATGTTGCGCGATAAAGGTGGGGTGTGGGTCGATGAAGTATTACCCCATATTCCTGAATCTTTGGAGTTGGCAGTGGCGGCGGGATTGCAAGGTCAGGAAGGTGATGTGCTTTTGCCCAATGAGATGGCATGGCAAGCAGCGTTGGCAATATCGGAGCAGTGGCAACATGTTCCGATTGCTTTGCATCAGGCTAGAAATACAGGGTTTGAAGGTGATTCAGGCTTAACTAATTTAGCCAATTTACTGGATTTAAGTATGGATGATGCGCTTTACGCCGTCTTTTCACATGTGTTGTTATGTGATGATATTCATGCTGCGAGCTTACCTGAATGGGGTTGCGTGGTCAGTCGAGAGGGGTGGTGTTTGACGGCAGATGGTTGGCTTATGCCTCCGTTGCAGAATCAAACAGCACGACGTTTAAGCTTGCAACGACGTTTGTATGTTTGCGAAGCTCTTGTTGATAAAGCGGAACAACGGTTGATGCAGGTGGAAGATGAGTTGCGTGATGTGCAAGCACGTTTAGCCATACAACAACAACAAAATCAACAATGCCAACAAGATATTCAGATGTACGATCATCAAATGAAATCAGCTCAAGCATGGTTGAAACGTTTGCAAGATGATGCCGATAGCTGGGCGAAACGTGAACAACAATGGCAAGAAGATAGGCAGCGTTTGGCACAAGATCAAAGCCATTGGCAAGCTCAAAAAGAAGAACTGGAAGGTATGGATGAGGCAGAGTTAGACAGTGTAAAACAGCAGCTGGATATGCAAAATATGGCTCAAAATCAATATGAGCAACAATGGCAACAAGCGCGTTCCGCCTTATCTCATGCAGAGCAGGCGTTGGCATTGTATCAACAGAGTAAACTGAGTTTAGAGCGAGATGTGAAGCGTATGCAACGCGAATTGGCGCAATTGACGTTGCGGCAACATCAAGATCAAGTTCAAATGACCGAGACCTTGGGAAAATTATCGCAACATGCCCAACATGACACTGTGGATGTTCAATTGTTAGCGGCGAAAGAAGCGGCAGATTTCGGGCATCAAGCGATGCAACAATTACGTCAACAAGGTTCAGAGCTTCAAGAAGCCTTGCGTGTTCAAGAACGTCAAGAACACGATGCCAATAAAACATTGCAAGATGTCGGGCAGGCAAGGCAAAGGATTGAGATTGCTCAAGCTTCCGAAGATGTGCGTTTGCAAGATATTAAGCTTGAATTAGAGCAACAAGGTATCGTGCTTGAAAAAGTTCTTGATGATGCTTGGCAGGACCTTGATTTGGTCGATATTCTCAAACAATGTGATGCACTGGAGCAACGTTTGAAGCGTTTTGGTGCGGTGAATTTACTGGCGATTGATGAGTTTAAAGAAGCTTCTGAACGCGAACAGTTTTTATCTGAACAACTGGCTGATTTAGAAAGCAGTATCCACACCTTGCAAGATACGATTGTGCGTATTGATCGTACCACACGTCAGCGATTTAAAGATGTATTTGAACAAACCAATGATCATTTTAAACAAATATTTCCTAAACTTTTTGGTGGTGGTCGGGCTGAACTTCGTTTGGATTCGGATGATGTGTTGACGGCTGGGGTCGAAGTCAGTGCGCAACCGCCAGGGAAACGCTTGCAAGATATGCGCTTGCTTTCAGGTGGTGAAAAAGCTTTAACAGCAGTGGCTTTGGTGTTTTCTATTTTCAAGATTAACCCTGCACCTTTTTGTATTTTGGATGAAGTGGACGCGCCATTGGATGATGCCAATGTGGTGCGATTTAGTGATATGATTATGGAATTTTCGAAAGATGTTCAGTTTTTAGCGATTAGTCATAATAAAATTACGATGAAAAAAGCCAATCGTTTGATTGGTGTATCCATGCCAGAAGCAGGGATTTCTCAAATTGTTAGTGTGGATTTGGAGAATATTCCAGATAACTAATAGGTCATGGTTTGGGAATGTGTTTTTATGCGCACGGCAATAAGCTTGCCATAGACGCACACTTTTAGGTGATAAATGCTCATAGGGCATAAAAAAAGGCGACCCGAAGGTCGCCTTTAAAGCAATGAAACCAAAAGACTTATAAGATCTTTTTATTTAGAAAAGACTTCATTTGCTAATTCAAGATAAGTAAACTTTCCCTTTTCTACATTCTTTTTAATCAATCTTTTGTATTGCGCAGTCATGATTTTAGCTTTTTTGTGATATTTTTTGTAGTTAGCGTTATTTTCATCACCAGCAATATGACGGTCTGCAGGTGCAAAGCCACTTTCCCATACTTTTGCTAATGTTGCAGCATCACCGTAAGCGGCTTGAATATTTTTAAAAGATGGACCCATTTTGTTTTTATTAAAGGAATGGCAAGCCTTACATTTACTGGTTAAACCACCCGCTGTTGCTTCAGTTGCTGCCAAACCAGTCATCATAAATGCAGCTGTCGCTGCGATCATCAAAGTTTTCTTCATGTGAACTCCTCCTCGAGAACTAGAGCGAGACGATATTGCCATCACGCCAATGGGGAAAGTATAAAAAGCAGAACGAAATCGTGGAAGATGAATTTTCTCCCCCTTGGGGTGAAACCTTTTCACATGAAAATAAGATGAAAGCATTAATGTAACAATAAGCTAAACCAAAAAAAGCCACCCGAAGGTGGCTTTTGAAGATATTTCTTGGAGGAACTAAAGAATGGTGGCCAGACTTGGAATCGAACCAAGGACACAGGGATTTTCAGTCCCTTGCTCTACCGACTGAGCTATCTGGCCAAGCTGTCATACTCGCTTCAGCGCGGCGATTTCTAGTAAGAAGTGAGGTAATATGCAAGCTATTATTTCCTGTTTGTGTTTTTGATGTATCCTGCGCCGCCTAAAAGTGAATAAAGTAAGTGATTTAACGGAGGTGGCATGTCCATCAAATGTGATACGTGGATTCGCCAAATGGCGCAAGAGAAAGGCATGATCGAGCCATTTGTTGATGGACAAGTGAAACATGCGGAAAATGGGGGCGGCGTTGTCTCTTATGGTCTTTCATCCTATGGTTATGATGTGCGTTGTGCGGATGAATTTAAGATTTTTACCAACATCAATTCAGCGATTGTTGATCCTAAAAACTTTGATGAAAATAGTTTTGTCGATGTAAAATCGGATGTCTGCATTATTCCACCCAACTCCTTTGCCTTGGCGCGTACAGTGGAATATTTACGCATCCCACGTTCTGTGTTGACAATTTGCTTGGGTAAATCGACCTATGCACGTTGCGGTATTATTGTGAATGTCACACCGTTAGAACCTGAATGGGAAGGGCATGTCACTTTAGAGTTTTCAAACACCACCACATTGCCCGCGAAGATTTATGCCAATGAGGGCGTGGCACAATTTCTATTTTTTGGCGCGGATGATGTGTGTGAAACATCTTACAAAGATCGTGCAGGCAAATATCAAGGTCAGACGGGCGTGACGGTTCCGAGGTTATAGAATGCGATTATCAACCATGCTTTCAGAGCGCAATGCTCCGTTAATATCTTGTGAATTTTTTCCGCCTAAAACAGATAAGGGTGAAGCCAATTTGTGGCGCTGTTTAGAAGAATTACAGGTGGTTCAGCCCTCTTATATTTCGGTGACGTATGGTGCTGGCGGTAGCACACAAGAGCGCACCAAACGTATTGTCTTGGGTATCAAGGAAAAAACAGGTTTAAGCCCTGTGGCGCATTTAACCTGTGTTGGCTCAACAAAAGAACAATTGGCTGATT
This sequence comes from Mariprofundaceae bacterium, assembly GCA_030950985.1. Taxonomy (GTDB): domain Bacteria; phylum Pseudomonadota; class Zetaproteobacteria; order Mariprofundales; family Mariprofundaceae. Next base: position 29,065 of record JAUZQM010000034.1, read on the forward strand.
TATTGAATGATTACGCAGGGGCAGGTATTGAAAATATTTTAGCCTTACGCGGTGATGCACCTGATGGACAAGCTGCCTTTGAAGCGGTGAAAGGTGGTTTTTCTCATGCCACAGATTTGATTGCGTTGATTCGTGCGAGAGGTGATTTCTCGATTGCCTGTGCGACGTATCCTGAAGGTCATCCTGAATCGAAGGGTGGCATGGATGATGATATTCGTTATTTAAAAATGAAACAGGATTTGGGGGCGACATGTGCCGTCACGCAATACTTTTTTGACAATAATGTGTTTTTTCGTTTTCGCGATGCCGCAGATAAAGCAGGTGTTACGATGCCTTTGATTCCAGGTGTCATGCCGATTCTCAATTATGAACAAATTGTGCGTTTTTCGAAGATGTGTGGCGCATCGATTGCTGATGTTGTTTATCAAAAAATGCAACCATTGGGTGATGATTTGCATGCTGTTAGAAGTATGGGTGTGGATTTGGCAGTTGCTCAATGCCAAGAGCTTTTGCAAGAGGGCGTGGCTGGATTACATTTTTATACCTTGAATAAATCGGCATCAACGATTGATATCGTGAATGCTTTAAAAGGCTCTCAAGGATAAGCTTTTATAGAGTACTCAAGTATGAAAGTATCGTCATGCTCGAGTTCTTTTATCGGGCATCTAATGTTTGGATTTCCCGTTTAAAACAGGACAAAATGAAGCACACGTCACTTCCGCGAAGGAGGAAGCCCATCTTCTGTAACGCACGCAAGCGAACTGGATTTCCACCTTCGTGGGAATGACGGTTTATCTTCTTAACTGATGTTACGCACTTTGTGAAAAAGATGCATCATTCTATGCTCTTAGGTTCTAAATTCGGCATGCTTTGGAAGTGCGGGTTTTGGCGCGCCCGGATATTGTAATTTAATGGTGAATGTTTCTTTTTTAGTCACCCACGCGAAGGCGGGGATCCATCGTGACAATAAAAAT